>JADILX010000051.1 GCA_017695025.1 Candidatus Cryptobacteroides excrementavium | reverse complement strand
ATATGTCTCAGGGCAACAGCAGATACATTGACCTGCAATCTGATACATGACTACAGCGGCAGACCGATGCTCGCAGGAGCAATAGAGGCAGCAAATCTTGACACAGCAGGCAACGGAGAATACAAAGAGAGCCCCGCATTGCGCGAGGCCCTCCGTAAACGTATTGAAACCCTTCTGTCAGCCCGGCTTCACATCTATGAAGCCACCGCCCATCTGACAGTCGATATCGACGGTCTCGGGCCTGTACAGGCTGCAGGAAAGATACTGCAATGTCTCTACTGCTGCTGAGCCTGTGCCTGTGCACGTGCCTGAAGTTCAGCCTGGAGAGATTCGAGTGTCCTGTCTGCAGGAATCCCGAGTGCCTCCCGTGCAGATGATGTAAGGTCGATACTCTGGGTATCATCCACATACAGAAGTGTAGATGCATCAAAGACATATATCACACCCTGAGCCTTAGCCAGTTCATGCACCTTGTCCTGGGCTTTCTGATAGATAGGTGCCATCAGGGTATTCTGCAACTGGGTGAGATCCTGCTGGCTTGCCTGCTCAAACTCCTGGATACGGTTCTGGATGTCTGTAAGTTCCCTCTGCTTGCTGTCACGTACGGCAGGTGTCCATGTAGACTGTTTCTCATTGAACTGCTGGTACTTGGACTGGAACTCCATGATCATGCTCTCATAAGTCTCCTGAGTCTCCTTGGAAGCTGCATCAATCTGCACTCTTGCAGAATCCATCTCAGGCATCAACTGGATGAGTTCATTGAAGTTGACATGGGCAAATTTCTGTGTCTGTGCAAACGCAGCCGAACATGCAAGTATCAAGGCTGCTGCAATCATAACTGTTTTTTTCATAATAGATATTAGTTTATATTTTTCAAATCTGTCTGTCCAATCACTGTCAGAACTGCTGTCCTATGACAAAGTGGAACTGGCTTCCGCCGTTGCCGTCAAAGTTGTCAAATCCGTAGCCCCAGTCGACTCCGAGCAGTCCGATCATCGGAAGGAATACTCTCACACCGACTCCTGCAGAACGCCTTATCTGGAACGGGTTGAAATCCCTGATGTCATCCCAGCAGTTTCCTCCCTCAAGGAAAACCAGGGCGAAGATTGTGGACTGCGGCTGCAATACGACAGGGTATCTGAGTTCCACGGTAAACTTGTCATACACATTTCCCGAATATGCATACCCGCCGCTGCTGTATGGAGTCAATGCGGTAGGGGTCAGGGAATAGTTCTCATACCCGCGCAGGGATATGACCTCTGTTCCGTAGGTATTGTATCCGGACATCCCGTCTCCTCCAAGCAGGAAGCCCTCGAACGGAGAATAGCCCCAGTTCCTGTTATAATAGCCGAGATAGCCGAACTGTGCACGGGCCATCAGGACAAGGTCTCCGACAAGTTTTGTGTAGATAGCGCCCTTGAAAGACCATTTATGATACTCGATCCATCTGTATCTGTCCTCTGAAGACCAGTTGTTGTACTGGATATCTTTCCAGCTCGATACGCGGATAGGGTTGCCGTTCTCGTCAAGCCGGCCCAGATCCTTCTTCCTGAACAGAGAATACGGAGGTGTCAACTGCAGAGAAAGGCTGAACTCTGATCCCTGACGCGGATATATCTGCTGGTCAGTGGATGTCCTTGACAGGCTGATCGTATAACTGAGGTTGTGCGATATACCTGTATTGAAGAGGAAATTGTAGTTCCAGTTCTGGAGTTTATAGGTCTGCCAACTCAACTGGTTGTACAGAACAAAATAGTTGTCCGGCCATTTCAGGCGCGTCCCTATACCGGCAGCAAATCCATAGACCTCCATGAACTCGTCATTGTTGAGGATATTGAATGCTATATAGGAATTGGTCTGCCTTGTATAGTATGCCGAGATGCTCAGGGATGTAGGCTTCTTGCCGAAGAGCCACGGCTCCATGAAACTTGCCGAAAGGCTTGTGTAATACGTACCGTTGGTCTGGAACCTCAACGCAAGGCTCTGCGCGTCACCCAGAGGTACCGGCCTCCATGCAGACTTGTCGAACAGCCTCCTTGTCGAGAAGTTGTTGAAACTTACGCCGACGGTAGCCACGAATGTATTTCCGCCCCATCCTCCGGAAAGTTCAAGGGTACTTGACGGCTTTTCAGTCACATTATAGACTATGTCCACGGTATTGTCCAGCTGGTTAGGGATGATCGAATATCCCTTGGACGGGTCCATGATGGCCTCAGGGTCGAACTGGCCCATGGAGGCAATCTCCCTTATTGACCGCTCGAAATCCGTCTGGCTGAAAAGATAGCCCGGACGTGTGAATATCTGACGGCGTACAACCCTTTCGTTGGTGAGGTCGTTGCCGTTGATGACTATATTGTTCAGGGTGGCAGGCTTGCCTTCCACGATACGCATCTCCACATCCACGGAGTCCCCGGCTATATTGAGTTCCACCGGCTGGATATTGAAGAACAGGTAGCCGTTGTCCCGGTACAGTTTCGAGACATCGAGCTCATTCTGCTTCCCGCCTCCGAAAAGACGCTTCTCCATCGTCACCACATCATAGACATCGCCCTTCTCAATCATGAGGATGCCGTTGAGCACATCGGACGAATACACTGAATTGCCCGTCCATGTGATGTCGCGGAAATAATACTTCTGACCCTCGTCGATCACGAAGTCTATCTCAAGCCTGTTCGGGGCTACATAGTACATCGTATCCTTGAGTATCCTTGCGTCCCTGTATCCGGCCTCATTGAATGCACTTATAAGGGAACGCTTGTCGTTGACATACTCTTTCTCATTGAATTTCTTGGAACTGAAGAAATTGATAAGGCGGGCATCCTTCGTCTTCTTCATTGAACGGACAAGTTTGCCTTCCTTTACATTATCATTGCCGGTAAAAGTGATCTTCTTTATCTTGACCTTCTGCTTCCTGTCAACTGCAAAATTGACCCTGATGGCACTTTTGACGAGAGTATCCTTCCTGGTCTGGACATCCACCTCCGTCAGGAGGAAACCTTTTTCCTTATAATATCTTTTGATGATGTCCGTGGCAGTCTTGGCCACATAATCGGAGAACTCGCCGCCCCTGCGCAGATTGAGCCGTTCCATGAGTTCCTTCTGCTCTCCGGGCCTCACACCGGAGAAAGTCCATCTCGAGACCCTCGGTCGCTCTGTTATGCATATCTTGAAGAATGCGGTGTCGCGTGACGGGGCAATCGAGTCAATCACCACGGCAACATCCTCGAAATAGCGCTGGAGCCAGAGCCTGTTGACAATCGAAGACATGTCATCACTCGGGACAGTCACCTGCAGCCCCTTCTGCAGCCCGGTAAGCTGGATAATCTGGTCAGGACCAAAATAATGGTTGCCCTCCACCTCGACGCCTCCGACTATATATTTCTGCGGATTATTGTAGTCTACCGTTATTTCACTTTGCCTGAGCTGCGCCATGGCGGGGAGACACAGTACTGACAGCAGCACAAGAAAGAATGTCCGGGATAATCTCATCTTCTCTCGTCAATCAAAAATCAAAATATGTTCAATTTCAACTAAAAATGCAAATATAGCGAATAAGTGAGTACAATGGCAAATTTATTTGACTTTCCCATAGCGTCTGTCACGTTTTGCATATTCTGCAAGGGCCGAACGGAACTCATCTTTCCTGAAATCCGGCCACAGGACATCCGTGAAATAAAATTCAGAATAGGCAGCCTGCCACAGCAGATAATTGCTGAGCCTGCATTCGCCTGAAGTCCTTATGACAAGATCAGGATCGGGGATATCCCGGGTGACAAGATACCGGCTGAACCCGACGGTGTCCATTGACAGGAGTTCTTCCCTTCTCTCCGGATGATCCGCACATTCTTCCGCCAGCCTCTTCGCAGCCTGGAGCATGTCCCATTTCCCGCTATAACTCAAAAACACTATGAGTGTAAGCCTGTCATTGGCAGCAGTAGCAGACATGCAGTCATCTATCATCCCGTTCAGGGATGCGGACAGACGGGCACGGTTCCCGAGCACGATAAATTTCACGCCGTTCTTCATCATTGTCGGCAATTCGTCGCCCATAGCCTTGACCATCAGTTCCATCAATGTATGCACTTCATGCTCCGGGCGGGACCAGTTCTCTTCCGAAAAAGCGAAGAGAGACAGATATTTTACCCCCGTCTCCACTGCAGCCTCTGTACAGGCCCTCACGCTTTCCACTCCGGCAGCATGGCCATAGACTCTCTCTTTGCCACGCTCCTCAGCCCAGCGGCCGTTCCCGTCCATAATTATGGACACGTGCACGGGAATACGTCTGTTGTCTTCCATGTATTGAAAAATAAAGCATTATTGCCGGCCGTTCCTGATATCTTCCCCCCAGAAAAGTTTGCTTGTCAGTGCATTTATGAAATCGGAACCTTTGAGCCTGACGCGCTTGAGCGAAAACTGTGCCATCGACACCCTGAATTTCAGGCAAGGGGCGGCTTCCACTGTCCTGTTGTCAAGGGTAAACATTACGGAACTGTCCCTTGAATGCAGCCCGAGAGTAATCACAGACGTATCAGGGACTATCAGAGGGCGCACATTAAGATTGTGCGGGGATATCGGGGACACTATCAGCACCCTCGACTCCGGCAGCACTATCGGCCCCCCGACGCTCAGTGAATATGCCGTCGAACCGGAACTTGTAGCCACCAGGAGCCCATCCGCCCAGTATGTAGGAAGCCGTTCTCCATCAATGCACACGTCCACTCCAAGCATCGCCGCGCCGAATCTGTGCACGGTCATTTCATTAAGGGCATATGGCCACGAGTCCACGCCCGGGGAGCCGGCCGGAGCCGATGTCTCCACATGCAGCAATGTCCTGTCCTCTATCTCATATCCTCCCTCGAGCACGGCTGCAGCGACCTGCTCCGGCCCGTTCTCCGACAGGAATCCGAGCCGGCCGAGATTCATGCCCAGCACAGGTATCCCGGAATCACCCACCAGCGCAGCAGAAGAAAGGAATGTCCCGTCTCCGCCTATACTGATGAGCATATCAGTATCGTCCCGGCTCAAGTCCTCCCTGTCCTGGACATCATAAATAACGCAGCCCCCTTCCGAAAGACGTTTCTTGAGATCCAGTATCCTCCTGTCTCCCGCGAGTTGCCTGTTTCTTAAAAATACAGCAGTTTTCATGTATCAATCAGGTTGTCCGGCCCCGCGCCATGACAGACACGTGGCCAAAACGCTGTAAAGTTACAATTTTCTGTAAAATCCGACACATTATGAACAATAATGTATATTTTTGCGCCGGAAATAAAACAGGGAAATGACAAGACTGAGTGTAAACATAAATAAGATAGCGACGCTGAGAAATGCCCGAGGGGGGAACATGCCTGACGTGACAAAAGCGGCACTTGACTGCGAACGGTTCGGGGCAGAGGGCATCACAGTACATCCAAGGCCGGACGAACGGCACATCAGATACTCGGATGTACGGGAAATCCGTCCGCTGCTGTCAACAGAGTTCAACATTGAGGGCAACCCTATCCCGTCTTTCATAAATCTCGTATGCGAAGTGGTGCCGGACCAGGTGACCCTTGTACCTGATGCCGCGGATGCCATCACCTCCAGTTCCGGATGGGATACCATAAAGAACCGGGGATTCCTTACTGAGGTATGCAGGACATTCCGCGAAAAAGGCATAAGGACATCCATTTTCATAGATGCCGACCCGGCAATGGCGGAAGGGGCGGCACTGTGCGGATGCGACCGGGTGGAACTCTATACCGAACCATATGCCTCGGGATATGCATCCGGCCGGGAGAAGGCTGTAGCCCCATTTGTCGCCACGGCCGAACGGGCAAGGCAATGCGGGCTTGAGGTCAATGCCGGACATGACCTCAATCTTGAGAATCTGGAATTTTTCATAAGGAGCATCCCGTGGACTGCGGAAGTGTCTATAGGCCATGCCATCATCTGCGACGCCCTGTATATGGGACTGGAGACGGCCATACACGAATACCTGAAAAGGACGGGAACGCATGCATAATAAAGTCCTGATGCAAAAGCCGTCTGAGATAAAGGAAATTTGATTATATTTGCACTTTCGCGTAAACAAAAACTGGATTAAACACAAAAATAACAATAGAATGAAACAAGCATCTTTAATTCTCAGCATTCTGGCCATTGTTGCTGTTGCTGTATTCGGGACTTTGTCATTTACAGGGAAAGGCGACAGGCAGACCGGCTCTGCTTCAGAAAATGACAGCACAGCCGTATCGGCAGTAAAAGGAGACATAGTGTACATACAGCTGGACAGGATTCTCCAGGAATACGACATGGCGAATGACCTGAGGGCCGTCGTGGAGACAAAGGTACAGAACATACAGGCTGAAGTGGACAGAAGAGGCAAAAAACTTGAAAAAGAAGTCAATGAATTTCAGGAGAAACTGAACAAGGGCCTCATGACAAGGTCTGTCGCCGAGGTCCAGAGCCAGAAACTCCAGCAGCAGGAAGCCGAATTCAACAACTTCGCCAACCAGAAGAACAACGAGATACTTGAGGAGCAGACTGTGATGATGAACCAGCTTGCTGACGCCATCAAGACATATCTTGACAAATACAATGAGGAAAAGCAATACGCGATGATACTCACCAACCAGGGCGGAGCACCGGTAATCACCGGAAGCGCAAGCCTTGATATCACAGAAGAAGTGCTTGCCGGACTCAATGAAGAATACGTCAGGAACAAGAGCCGGAAAAACAACTGAACAAAACAGACGGAGTCTTGAAGATAGCCATACTGTCCTGCTTTTACCCATACAGAGGTGGGATATCCCAGTTCAACGCCTGTCTGGCAGGCGAACTTGGGAAAGACCATATTGTCAAGGCATTCAATTTCAAGAGACAATACCCCTCATTCCTGTTCCCGGGCAAGACACAGTATGTGACAGCCGATGACGAGGCCGTACCGGTAGAAAGCGAATTTCTACTGGATACGGCCAATCCGTTTTCTTATGCCGGCACATTGGACGCAATCCGGAAATGGGGACCGGATCTGCTGCTCACAAGATACTGGATGTCATATTTTGCCCCGTCGCTCGGCTACATAACAAGACGCATGCAGGGGCGGTGCAAAGTCGTATCCATCCTTGACAATGTCATACCGCACGAGAGAAGATTCTTCGATACTCCACTGACAAAATATTTCCTGAAGGGCAACGACGGATTCGTCACACTTTGCGACGCTGTAGCAAAAGACCTGCTCAGGCTCAGGCCTGATGCAAGATACACGGTGATCCCGCATCCTCTCTACTCGCATTTCGGGGAAAAGACGGCAAGAGCAGAAGCCGAAAAGAAACTCGGACTGGCCCCGGGCAAGAAAAACATCCTGTTCTTCGGTCTGATACGGGAATACAAAGGGCTTGACATACTCATAGAAGCATTCAACGGTCTCGGGCCGGACTATCAGCTGATAATCGCAGGGGAACCATACGGCTCATTCGAACATTACGAAAAACTCATCAGCCGATGCCCGTGGAAACAGAATATCAAGACTGTTCTCAGATATATCAGGGACTCCGAAGTAAAGGATTTCTTTTCAGCTGCAGATGTCACCGTACTCCCGTACAGGAGCGCGACCCAGAGCGGAATAAGTTCCGTATCATATCACTTTGAGATTCCGATGATTGTAACCGGTGTAGGAGGGCTCAAGGAGACAATCGGGGACAGAGGTACAGGTATTGTGGCAGAAAACGGTTCGCCCGAAGCCATACGCCACGAAATTGAAAGATATTTCAATGAACCTGATATAAAGGACGAATGCATAAGGAACATACGTCAGGAAAAAGAACGGCTGTCATGGAGCAGATTCTGCAGCAGACTGACAGAATTCGTTGAAGACCTGTAAAGATTGCAATGCCGGCATCGGCACAACCATATTTACCGCTGACATGAAAGGGAAGATCTGGACGACAATACTGATTCTGGGAAGCCTGCTGGCTGTATCCCCGGAAGTGGCAGGACAATATCCGCAAGTCCCAGTAACAATATCGAAAGAGAAGGTCAGGATGGACGGGAAAGTGTTCTACTCCCATATCGTCCTCGAAAGACAGACACTGTACTCCATCAGCAAGGCATATGGAGTGGATATCAAGGACATATATGAAGCCAACCCTTCATTGGAGACGGAAGGCCTGAGAAAAAATGCCATCATCCTCATACCGGCATCCAAAGGGGTCAGCATGACTGAAGCCCCTCAGACAGACTCTACAGACAAGGCTGTAAAAGGGACGGACAGGAAAAAACGCGACAGGAAGAAAAAGAGTGACGACAACTTCGTCATCCACACTGTTAAATGGTATGAAGATCTTGATGTAATCTCTGAAAAATATGGGGTCCCTGTCGATATCATCATGGAAGTCAACGGATTGACGGGAAGAAAACTGTCCAACAGGCAGAAACTCAGGATACCTGCAGACCTCAAAAGATACCTTGCCGAACATTCCGCACCGTCCTCCGGAGAAAAAGAGGCCACAACAGAAGGGGGACAGGAACAGGACGTAACAGAGCAGCCGGCAGACGAGACGGCCCCTGTAAAAAAGACCGTCAATGCAGTGCTGATGCTTCCTTTCAATGCAAAGGACGGACAGGGCAGCGAGTCCAACATGGACTTCTACAGCGGCGCCCTGCTTGCAGCGAGAGATCTCGGGATTGAAGGAATCAATGTAGACCTGAGCGTATACGACACCGGGGACGGGACGCTGCCGATAACCGAAGAACGGCTCAGAAAAAGCGATGTTGTCATAGGCCCTGTATCGTCTGCCGACATGGGGAGACTCCTCGACATCGCTCCAGCCCAGACAGAAATAGTATCGCCAATAGACCCGAGGACAGCGGTCTACGTATCTTCACACAGCAATTTCATCCAGGCTCCAGCATCAAATGAAGAACAGTATACTGACCTTGCCGGCTGGATAAAGGAAGATTGCGGGCCTGACGACAGGACAGTGGTGATATTTGAAAAGGGGCTCAGGGAAATGCCGGGGAACAATGATGCAGCATCGGCACTCAACAATGCAGGAGTAAGGTTTTCATCTTTCTCATACAGCATACTCGAAGGGAGGGACGTACTGGAATCGATGGAGACACTCATGGACTCCACATCGGTCAACAGGGTACTCGTAGTCTCAGAAAGCGAGGCATTTGTCAACGATGTACTCAGAAACCTCAACCTGATGATACATGACAAATACAATATCGTACTGTACGGGCCATCGAAAATCAGAGGTTTCGAGACGATAGACATCGAAGACCTCCACAATGCGAACCTGCATGTATCGCTTTCATACTATGTGGATTACGATGACAAGAAAGTTCAGGATTTCCTGTTGAAATACAGAGCCCTGTATAATACCGAACCAGGAGCCTTCGCTTTCCAGGGATATGATCTGATGCATTATTTCATCTCCGTATGCGCAAGATACGGAAGCAACTGGGCAGAAAAGATAGCAGGCGCAGAGAAGGAGCGTATGCTGCAGACAGACTTCCTGTTCAGGAAGACAGGTGACGGAGGACTGAGGAACACCGGGATAAGGAGGGTTGTATATGACCCTGACTATAGTGTAAGGCTGCTCGACTGAAGAAGAGACTTGGCATTTTCTATGGCGGCATCCGTAAGGACAGAGCCGCTCAGCATCCTTGCAACCTCCATGACACGTCCCTCAGGGGAAAGCCTGGTGATTGACGACACAGCATTCCCGGATGCCGGATCAATCTCTTTCGATACAAGATAATGTGCATCCCCCTTGGCAGCCACCTGCGGAAGATGAGTAATCGCAAATACCTGCATGTCATGCCCCATATCACATATCATGGAGCCCATCCTGTCTGCGACACTTCCGGATACCCCCGTATCGATCTCATCGAATATCATTGTCGGCATGTCCATATAACGGGCCATCATCGCCTTGAGAGACAGCATTATGCGTGACAACTCGCCGCCGGAGGCACATCTGGATACATCGACAGGGTTCTTCCCCGAAGCAGAAAAAAGGAACGAGACCGAATCATTGCCGCTCTGGGAAAGCAGAGCCTGACATACCTGCACTTCGAACACGGCATATGGAAGTTCAAGGTACCTGACCGAATCCTGTATGGATGAAGCAAAGGATGCGGCAGATTTTTCCCTTGATGCATGCAGGGATTCTGCAAGTTTCCTTACGGTATCTCCGGCCGTAGCTACTGCATCTGAAAGAGCGCGGACCTTGTCCTCCATCCCGGATGTATCACTGACAAGCGCATCAAGCCTGTCCCTTTCGGCAAGCAGTTCTCCGACCGTCCTGCACCCGAATTTCTGCATCAGGCCATACAGAAAGGATATCCTGTCTTCCACGCTCTGGAGCCTCTCCTGCGATACATCCGTCGCAGAATTGACTGATGACACTTCCGACACTATATCGTCAGCCTCCACTCTGCATGAAGAGAGTCTCTCTGCAAGTCCTGCCGCGGCAGGGATATATTTTGAAGCGCGTTCAAGATATCTTTCCATGGACTTAAGCATGGAATCAACCCCCACAGACTCCCCGGAAGACTCTCCATAATACAGACTCTCCACGCCACAGAGACATTCCTTGATCTCTTCAGCGTTGGCGAGCTGCTTCTGTTCGGCCTCGAGAGACTCGAGTTCCCCTGGCTTCAAGGAAGCAGACTCAAGCATGGCAAGCCGTGAGGCATTGTACTCTTTCTCGCTGCGGGCCTTTTCCAGTCTGGATGACATGGCTGCGAGTTCGGACTCAAGCCTGCCCATTTCCGCAAATGCAGCCCTGTATTCTGAAAGCAGATCCCCGTTTCCAGCAAACATGTCAAGGGCTGAAAGCCTGAAGGCAGGCTCGGAAAGCCGCAGAGTCTGATGCTGGGAATGTATGTCGATAAGATATGCCGCAAGAGAAGAAAGGACCTGGACTGTAACAGGAGAATCATTGATGAACGAACGGGAACGCCCCGTAGGATTGACCACTCTCCGTACAATAATATGGCCATCTTCAGGCTCCAGGTCATTTTCCTGAAGGAGGGACAGCATGGCCTCAGCCGGATTCTCCACATAAAAATCCACCTCGACCACACAGTTTCCTCCATCCTCCCCTATCACCGAAGCATCGGCCTTCGCCCCGAGTGCAAGGTTCAATGCTCCGAGCAGAATGGATTTTCCGGCTCCGGTCTGTCCTGTGATTATGACAAGTCCCTCCGGAAATTCTATATCCAGAGAGTCGATAAGCACATAATTTCTGATCTGGAGCCGTCTCAGCATCTGGATTGACTATTTTGCCGCCGTCTGGGCGTCATCTTCCTTTCTGGCCATACGCCAGTAGATCTCATTGTCCTCAAATTCAGCAATAGCCACAAGCCCTGGCTTCGGCTGCTTCTCATAGAACTTGGATATCTCTATCTGCTCCCTGTTCTCAAACACTTCCTCCATAGTGTCCCTGTCGTTCTTGAAGTCCTCGAGTTTCTTTGTGAGTTCCTTCTTTTCGGCGATTGAAATCTGATTGGCCCTCTTTGAAAGTATCACTACTGTCTCGTAAATATTGCCTGTCGGAGCCGCAAGGTCGCAGAGGTCACGTGTGATGGTGTTTGTAGGAATTTTCTTGGTCATATTGTCATTTGTTTTATTGTCCATTTTATTATACACATGCAGGGACATATGGGGTTCAAAAATTTTCAGTCCCTCTTGTTCCTGACTTTTTTCTCTGCCGGCATCGACTTGGCCTCGGCCTCATTGATCATACCGTCAATGATTACCGCGTCCTCTGTGGCATCGACAAGCCTTTCATTGGCTTTCGCCCCTTTTCTTATCTGGCCGGCCTCGCTGCGGGCCATCCTCCGTCTTTCTTTCTCAAAGGCTCTGGAATCAAGTTCCTCCAGTTCTTCGTCGGCCGGCAGTCCCTGATACCTTCCCAACGCACGCTGGGAACGTCTGTAGATGGCATCGAGTTCCCGCCTGTAACTTGACTCCGGATACTCTCCTATGAAATTGAGGTAGTCATCCACAAATGTCATGTAGCGCTCCTTCTGCTTCTGATGGACACTCAACTGCGCGTACCGGTACGATGACATGGCTATATAATACAGGATATCCTCCCTGAACACATTCTCGGAATCATCTTTAAGCACATTCCGGAAAGAGACCCTCGAAGCGATGTAGTCCTCCATCCTATAGTAAAGACGGGCAGCCTCGAAAGCCTTTGTATCAAGCCTCTCGTTCAGGTCATCAAGCATTTCCTGACATATCTTGATATTGGTGGCCTCGGGATATTCGGCCATATATTCTGCAATTGCATTGATTGCAACATATGTGGGGCTCTGGTCGAGTTCATAACGCAAAGTCTGCCTGTAGAGGCAGTCCAGACGCAGGAACCTGGCCTCTGGAGCAAAAGGGCTTCTCGGATAACTCTCTATGAATTTCTGGAAATTGGTCTCTGCCTTATAAAAATCCTTCGCCCTGTAATTGCTCAGCCCCCAATAATACTGGACAGTGTCGTCACGTTCTGTCCCCCCTGTAAGTACCGACATGGACTCGAACAGGGAGGCAGCCTTGGTAAACTTGCTGTCATTGAAATATTGGAAAGCCGCCTCATATTTCAAGTCGGCATCATTGCTGTTCAGAAGCATCTCATACTGGGACTTGCATGAAGAAAATGCCACAATGGCCGACAGAAACGGCAAAATAAATCTTATTGTTCTCATCTTCTATTATAAAAGTTTCTGTGAAATCAGGAATTTCTCCGCATCAAGCGCTGCACGGCAGCCTGATGCCGCAGCGGTTACGGCCTGCCTGTAAAGCGGATCCTGCACGTCCCCCGCAGCAAAGACACCATCCACATTGGTCCTGGAAGTCTTGTCCTGTGTAATTATATAGCCTTCTGCATCCGTATCGACCCATTTGCTGAACAGGCCCGAATTCGGATTATGTCCGATTGCAAGGAAAAAGCCGTCTACAGGCACATCGAATGTCTCCCCGCCCTTCCTGAGCAGGCGGACTCCAGTCACACCGGTTGCATCCCCAAGGACCTCCTGAGTGTTGCAGTTCCACAGAATCTCAATGTTCGGTGTATTGAGCACTCTTTCCTGCATGGCGGCAGAAGCCCTGAGCACGTCCCTGCGGACTATCATGTAGACCTTGGTACAGATTGTGGCAAGATATGACGCCTCTTCACACGCAGTGTCTCCTCCACCTACGAC
>JADILX010000050.1 GCA_017695025.1 Candidatus Cryptobacteroides excrementavium | reverse complement strand
ACTCTATAATATATTCATGGATAATGGGGTTCACCTTGTCAGGCAACAGATATCCCCCTCCCTGCATGGGCAGGTATGCTCACAGTGGAAAGGGATATATGTCCATATGGGCTACCGGTCAGAAATCAAGTCTCTTTCCAGGGAATACGAGAAGACCCTTCACGTCATACCCGAGAGCGCTCGGAGACACCGGAGCCTTAAATTCTGAAGCTGCAGAACCTCCTTGTGACGGATCCACAGTGTGGACAGGATTCTCCTTGACAGGGGCAGACGGGTCACCGTTGAGATATACCGGACCGGTCCAGGTGCCGGTAATCTTATGGTTCAGGACATCGGCTACATCAATCTTGAATGTAAACCATCCATCCCCGCCCGGAGCCTTTTCAACAGTCACTGAGCCTGAATATGCACATGCAAAAAGATCCTGTCCCGGCTTGTTCATGCCGACGATGTTTACATCAGTGCCGAACCACGGATTTTCTTCATCAAAGCCATAGATAGGATTGCCCCACTGGTCAGTACCTACCTGTGTCTTAAGGTCATCTCTCAGGCCGTCAGGATAACCGCTTCCGGTTATCTCCTTCAGGCGGACATAACGGAATCCGTCAGTACCGTCAGTTGAAGCATATCCTGGCAGACAGACGCCCGGTACCATCAGTTGTGCATACCTTTTCTGGGCCATCTGGTATGTCCCCGGCGTAATCATGTCTCCTGTGCCATAAGGTACTATAAACTCAAACCGGATGATGTCACCTGTCTGCAACCTGCCGGTCTCAGGGAATAATCTGTCCGGAACGTAAGTACCGCTGCTTACTCCTATGTCGAACACCTGGTATGCGCATTTCTGATCGCTGTGAGGGAAGACTGTCCCGTTCCAGATGGACTCTACCGGCTGTATCGGGTCAAGACCGCTGGCTACCATATAGATTTGATTGCGCGGAGAGCAGATAGCATAATCGTGATATTCAAGATCCAGTTCGACGTTTGTCTCGAGGTTGGTCGTGCCGTCATTTCCGTCTCCCGCTGATGCATTCTCTATCGCGAGTGTACCTTCGAATCCGCCGAGAATCTTGTATCCGTCAAGGGTGACAAGATCAAATTCAAGTCTGTAGGTGTCACTGGACGGGTCTACAAGACGGGATGTCATAGTACCGCCTGTTGCGAAAGATATGAGTCCTGAAGAAGATCCGTCATTGTAGGTCACATATGTGCCGTACGGGATAGTTCCTGGTATGCCCAGCGACGACAGGTCTACCTCAGTACCCGGCATGCAGGTCATGTTGCCATACGAAGCATTCACCTCATATGTCCCGTCCTCGATACGGAGATCCTTCACATCATTGAATGTAGGGCCGAAAAGCACAACAGACATTATGGCTCCGCCATCCAGATTGTTCGACTGCTTCACATCATTGAGCATGATCTCGATACGGCCGGTACCTGCACCATAGTCGTCACCATAATAGGTGGCAGAACCGTCACCACTCATACCGTCCTTAGGGAAACCGTCAAAATAAAAGTCTCTCCCAAGCATAGGCCATGTGCTGCTGATAACACCGTTGGCAATAGGAAGGGTACCGGTATAGGTGAGTGTACGCACCTTGTCCGTATCATAGTATGCAGCCGTCACTGTATAGGTCCCGTCAACATTGCTGTCAATCGTGACAGGGTCACCTGTCAGCGGGTAATCGATGACATTCCCCTGACCGTCGCAATATGTGACAAAACTGTTCTGTGCACCGCTATAATAGGTCATCGGGGTCTTGGCTCCGCTTTCGGTAAACGTACCGGTCGGGAACCTTGCCCAATTGTCAGACTCTTCCCCGTAGAAATCAAGGGTAAGGATATACCCTGCTCCGTGCGGCTCGAAATTCCCGCCCATCAGAGATCCGGACCAGCTGTCGAGATTGGTCAGGGCAAGATAGTAATTGTATACATTATCCACTCCTGAAGGCATACCGTACCAATAGAAGAAAATCTCTGAGTCAAGGGTGATGACGTCAGGCCTGTTGGTATTGGCCGGATAGCAGAGACCTTCATAACTTGCCTTGAGCGTCTTCCCGTCAGCCATGACAATATCCACGTTCATGGATGCGGAAGAGGCGTCAAGGGCGACGGAAACATAACTTGACGTCACATTCTCCGCCGTCGGCTCTGAAGCCACTATCTCCTGGTATGAAAGGCTGTTGCCTGTCGAGCATACGTCGATTGCCCCGACAGGAGTCCTTGTCGATATGCTTATGTAGTCATCCTCTGCACGCATGCTGGCCAAGGTAGTCACACCTTTTCTCGGAGAGAAATAGATTGTATATACCCTGTCGTTGTCTGCCGAATATACGACAGAATTGATAGGGACAGGCTCGCCATTGCCATAAACGAGAACATTCTCCGTCTCCTTGACTTCAGGTTCGGATACTTCACGTGTACAGGATGCCGTCAATAAAATTCCTGCAATTCCTGCCAGAAACAGCAGGGAGGAAAAGAGGAAATCAAGACAGTTTCTTTTCATAATATGGCCTAGTTAAACATTAATATTACCGATAACATCTTGCAAATATAGGATTAATGACGTTAAAAACAATAGTGGCGTTTTAAAAAACTCACAAAAAAAAGAGGCGCCATTTGAGCGCCTCCCATAGAAAATGAGCGTTAATAACTCAGTATGAGCACATATTATTTGCGTGTCCAGGCAGTCCAGTCGTTGCTGCTGTCAACGGCTCCACTCTGGCCTACTTTGCCGATAAAGCCGGAAGTGAAGTTGAAATCGCTGTAGTTTGCAGTGTTGCCGTCTGCGAGGAAATCGTCATTGTCATAGCCGGTTCCTTCTTCGTTCACAAGTGTGCCTGAGATATAGGTATTCCCGATAGAAGATGTGCCGTTGTCGAATGAGGCGACTGTCTGGGAAGTCTGAAGGGTGATTGGATTCGGCTTACCTGTAACAAGGGCGTACTCAAGGGTAACCTGTGTCCCCTCGCGGAAGCGGAGACCTCTCTTGTTATTAGCACTGTTGTTGCCGACAAATGTAGCATAGCGGATTGTAGGGTGGGCTACCGGTGTAGCATCGTTGTCTTTACCGTTGTTGTCGCACTCCATGAGGCAGTCGCACTCTGCTACGGTCTGATATGCCACGATGTACTCGGCCGTCCCGTTCCAGCCTTCAGTCCAGTCGAAAGAGTCGTCAGTACAGTTCTCGACAATACAGTGGTCGATGTTTACGGAACCGCCGAAGAACTCGATGCCGTCATCAGACCCGTCAGCGACATGGACATATGAAATCTTTGTCCCGCTTCCTACGCCATAGAGAGAAAGACCGTTGGCCTCATGCTCAGGGTCAAGGATAAGACCTGAATACTGGATGCGGACATAACGGAGGCTTCCTGAATTGTCAGCATCGTTGCCGCCGCCATAAGGGGCGCCGCCGATTTCAGACACTGTGCCTTCCCCGGCATTGGTGTGGGCATATCCGCAGATGTGGAGACCGCCCCATGCGCCTGCCTTGTGCTCTTCTGCTGTCATTGTGATAGGCTCGGATGCAGTACCTTCCGCCATAATCCTGGCTCCCTGCTCGATGAGGATGTAGATGATTTTCCCGTCAGTCACCTCGGAGGTGATTGTCACGCCCGGCTCGATAGTGAGGACAGCAGGCGCTTCCATCTGGAGACTCCCTGTAAGCCTGTATTCTCCCTTTTTAAGGGTAAGATCCTGTGAATAACGGCCGCTGATTTCGCCTCCTTCGAGGACAACAGCCTCTCCGTCGCCATTCCCGTTGTCTTTTTCACATGAAGTGAAACATGCAGCCATGCTCATTGCAGCAAAGGCCGCTGCGAAAAATTTAACTGTTTTCATACGTAAAAATTGGTTTGTATTGTTAAATGTCATTTTGTATCCGGCTGTAATATATTACTGCGACAAATCCTCCGGTGTCCGTCAGAAAGAGTAACTGATGCCTGCCTCGAAGCCGGCTCCGACTCTCCACCGCTCGACTTCAACAGTCCTTCCTGCATTCGGAATATCCTGCCTGAACCTGACCGTGGAGTTCAGCATGTTGTTGAATGCCATCTTGACCGAAAAATGCCTGTTGAAATTGTAGGTTGCCGCAAAATCAAGGGTATGGAGAGGCATCTGCTTCACATCGCCAAGCCCCATGATACCGACTGCATGTATCCTCGGCCCCTGAAGATTGTACAGGAGGGCAAGGCTGAGGCTGGAGCCATCCTTGAACGACGGGGTATAACTGATGTCGGCATTCGCGAGGTATGGAGATGCACCCTGGAGGGAGCGCTGCTGGTTGGTATATGAACCTCCTTCCGGAAGAATCACATTGGTGTACATGTAGGAGGCATTCGCGCTGACCGCAAGGTCTTTTACGATTTCTTTCCTGAATTCCACCTCGACACCGGCAGCAAGCCCATTGTCAGCATTCTGGAAAGAGTGCTCAGTGGCACCGCCCGAAAGGCGCTGGGTACGTTCTATAGGATTTTCCAGATATTTGAAATATGCTGTCACGGAAAACATGTCAGTGTTCTTTTCGGCGAAGAATTCATATTTTAAGTCCACATTGTAATTGTAGCCGTTCTGAAGGTCTTCGTTTCCCCTTATCTGCGCTCCTCCGAAACTTTCCTGATAGAGGAACGGTGCCATCTCGACGAATGACGGCCTTGTGACTGTCCTCGAAAGGGAGAGGCGGAACATGCTTCTGCGCGT
>JADILX010000049.1 GCA_017695025.1 Candidatus Cryptobacteroides excrementavium | reverse complement strand
GTGGCAGTCTCAAAATCTATGGCAAGAAAATTCAGGCTGTTGTCCGGCATTGTCTTATATGATTTTGTCTTTACAAATGTAATATAAAACAGCGGGATATTTTCATCCCGGAAGCAATACCGGAGCATTTTCCCCGTTTCAGGACGGGAATGGCAGGGTCGGTCATGGGGCAGCCGGTGCCAGTCAGCAGCAGACATGACCGGTTCTTGCCGGTATCGGCAAAAATTTGTATCTTTCGCAGAAATTTTATAGATAATCTTGCCGATACAATCATGAAATACATTTCAGTCACACAATTCGCCGGGAAGTCCGGGATATCTGAGCGGACAGTACGGAATTATTGCGCAACAGGCAAGTTGGACGGGGCTTTTCTTACCGGGAAGACCTGGAATATCCCCGAAGATGCCGTATTGCCCGGCAGAAAGAATGCCACGAGGGAATTTCCACTGCTCAAAGTTCTCCGGGAAGAAAAGTCTTCGCGGACCAGAGGCGGTATATATCACCGGACACAGATTGATCTCACGTACAATTCAAACCATATTGAAGGAAGCCGGCTTTCACATGACCAGACCCGGTATATATTCGAGACAAATACGATAGGTGTCTCGGATAAATCCCTGAATGTGGATGACATCGTGGAGACCGTCAATCATTTCAGATGCATAGACTATATCATAGACAAAGCCGGCAGCCGTCTGTCCGAAAATTTTATCAGGCACCTGCACTGCATATTGAAAACTGGAACTTCCGACAGCAGAAAAGACTGGTTTGCGGTAGGGGAGTATAAACGGATTCCGAACGAAGTGGGTGGCCATGATACCTGTCTTCCCGAGCAAGTCCATGCAAAAATGAAAGAACTGCTGTCGGAATATAATTCAAAGAAACGGAAGACATTTGAAGACATCCTGGACTTTCATGTCCGTTTTGAGCGCATCCATCCGTTTCAGGACGGGAATGGCAGGGTCGGCCGTCTGGTCATGTTCAAGGAGTGTCTGGACAATGCCATAGTCCCATTCATAATCACAGATGAACTCAAGATGTTCTATTACCGTGGGCTGGACAGATGGGGTGAGATAAACGGTTATCTGACAGATACCTGCCTCACCGCCCAGGACCAGTACAAGTCTTTTCTGGACTATTTCAGGATAGGGTACTGAAAAAAACTGCCGGTGTTCATTTCTTGGTATGTGTTTGTTTTAAGGTATAGTCTTCAAACCGGTGGAGGGCATCGGCAAGTCTTGCTCTCGGGCAGGCAAGGTTCCACCGCATGAAGCCTTCGCCTTCAGTCCCGTACATCGACCCGGCGTTCAGCCATAGCCCGGTCTTTTCTATCAGGTCTTCTTCAAGCCGTTCCGAGTCCATGCCGAGATGCCGGCAGTCCATCCATGCCAGATAGGTGCCTTCAAGTTCCGTAAGAGGAAATCCAGGCAGCCTTTCGGCACAGAAATCTTTCATATACTGCCAGTTGCCTTGAATGTAGCCTAACAGTTGCTCCAGCCATTCCTCCCCTTCGTTATAGGCAGCGACGAGAGCCGCGACACCGAAAGGATTGACATCGCAGACTTCATTGATGTTGATGGCACGGTCTATCTTTTCCCGTATCTCAGGCGTTTCTGTCACAATGTTTGCAATCTGCAGGCCGGCAATATTGAAGGCCTTGCTCGGGGAGACGCAGGTAACGCAATTTCTGCTGAACTCTTCGGATATTGAAGCGAATGGAGTGTATTCGTGTCCGCCGAGGACAAGTTCGCAGTGGATCTCGTCCGCTACGACGATGACATTGTTCCTGAGGCAGATTTCACCGATCCTTGAAAGTTCCTCCACAGTCCAGACACGGCCTGCCGGGTTGTGGGGATTGCACAGCAGCATGAGTTTTACGGCAGGGTCGGACGCCTTTTCCTCAAGGTCTTCAAAATCTATCGTGTAGCGTTTCATCACGGGCGTCCCGCTTTCCGCAGCATCCCCGTAGATGAGGGGATTGGCCGCAAAAGTGCAGCCGTTATTGCGTATCGAGGAATAGAAACAGTTGTATACCGGGGCCTGTATCAGGACTTTGTCTCCAGGGCAGGTGAGTGCCTTGATGATGGCTGAAATAGCCGGGACGACACCTGAGGTATAGATTATCCGGTCTTTTTCTATCTTCCAGCCATGGCGTCTGCCGAACCAGTTGATTATGGCCTGATAATATTCATCCTGCACTTTTGTATAGCCGAAGATGCCGTGTTCCACTCTTTTGCGCAAAGCATTGAGAATCGGTCCGCATGCGCGGAAATCCATGTCTGCCACCCACAGCGGGAGAATGTCTTTTCTGTCCCGGCCGTCCCATTTGTATGACCCGCTGCCACGGCGGTCAATCATTTCGTCAAAATCGTATTTCATATCAGATATTTTATTCTGTCATTTCAACCATTTTTTCCTGTACAGGCGTATCAGGAATATCATTCCTCTGAAACACAGTTCAATACACATGGCTGTCCATACTCCTTCAAGCCCGTATGCCGGTGCCAGGATTGCAGCGAGCGAAAGCCTTACGGCCCAGATGCTCCCGAGATTCATTATGCTCGGGACAAGGGTGCTGCCCGCTCCGACAAATATACCGTAGGCAACTATTGAGGCCGCGTACATCGGCTCTGCAAATGCCTCGATCCTCAATATCCTTGACCCGAGATCCACGACTTCCTGTACAGGTGTCATTATTCCCATGATATATGGCGCTCCGGCATACATTATCACGCCCATTATCGCCATGACAGCAATGCCCATTATGACTGATATATTGGCAAATCTCCATGTCAGGTCTTTTCTTCTTGCACCGATGCTTTGTCCGACCAGGGTCGTTGCGGCATTGGATATGCCGTAGCCGGGCATGTAGCAGATGCTTTCTGCTGTTATGGCAAATGAATTGGCTGCAATGGCTATCGTACCCAACGGTGCCACAATGACTGTCGACATGATCTGCGCCCCGCACATTATGGCCCTTTCGCATCCCATCGGGAGCGCTATACCTATTGCATTGCTGAAGCATGCTTTAGTAGGGCGGAAACTTCCTTTTTCGCGGGTGAGTTTCAACTCCGGTGACCGGAAACACAGTGCATGCATCAGCAGTAGGGCTACAACCGCATATGCAAGTGCTGTCCCAAGTGCCGCTCCGGTCACTCCGAGTCCTGCTCCGGGGAGAGTCATTGTGATGCCAAGAAAGTCTACTGTTCTTGTCGGGAATATGAGGAAAAAGTTGAACACGACATCCAGAAGGCACATCAGGATATTGAGGACACTCGGGGTGTACATGTTTCCACAACTGCGGAGCATCCCGCTTGCAAGAACATTGATCTGCAGGAAAGGTATCGACAATGCGAAAATCATGAAATACATTGACGCATCGCGGTGTATGGCCTCTTCCCCTCCGAGCCATCCTGGAAGCGGGCCGCTGACCGCGCAGCCGATAATCATCAGTATTGCACTGAAAATCAGAGTCATGACAATTGATTGCCTCAATACATCACGTGCCTTGAGGCTGTCCTTTGCTCCGAGAAGATGCGAAACCTGTACGAAAAATCCTGTCGCACAGGCAGATGTGAGGCCGGCAAAGAGCCATGTGGTGGTGGATACCAGGCCTATGGAGGCGGAGGCTTCTGCACCGAGACTCCCGACCATGGATGCGTCTATAAACTGCATCAGTATGGACGAGAGTTGTGAGATTATGGCCGGAATACTCAACTGGACAGTCAGCATAATCTGCTGGCCCAGGGTCATCGGATGTCCGTCCTGTACAAGTTTCAGAAGCCTGTATGTCTGTCTCGTGCTCATGTCCATATCCAAGCCTGCCGCTATGTGCAGCGGATGCAAAGATAGCGATTATATCGGCTCGGACATGTACCTGAATTACGGTTATTCGCTGAGAGTGTATTCTCCTGCTTCTTCAGTAACCTGTTTCTGGAGTTCGTCCAGGCTGTATTCCTTTCCTTCCGAAAATTCTATGCTGGCTACTGGTGGTTCGAGGGTTACTGTTGCCTTTACTCCGGGAAGCCTGTTCAGCGCTTTTTCCACATGCATGCGGCAATGTCCGCACATCATGCCTGATACCTTGAAATCTTTTTTCATGACCTGTTCTTTGTTTGATATAGTATCTGATGTCTTATCATCAGTCTTGTCAATGGTTTTTTCGCAGGTCTTGCCATCTGTCCGGATAGGCCTGGATCCGTTGTCAGGCCTGCCGGCAGGGCAGGATGTCGCCGAAGTAAAACCTGTTCCTATTTTCCTGCTTTTGAGCCTGAGGCTGTTGCTTACTACGCTTACGCTGCTGAAGGCCATTGCTGCTCCGGCAATCATAGGGTTGAGCAGAAAGCCGTTTACGGGATAGAGCACCCCTGCAGCCACAGGGACGCCTATCATGTTGTAGAAGAAGGCCCAGAACAGATTCTGCCTTATGGTACGAACGGTAAGCCTCGAGAGTTTCAGCGCTTCGGGAATCTTGGTCAGGTCGGACGATATTATAGTCATGCCGGCCACGTCCATTGCTATATCGCTTCCGTTTCCCATCGCGATGCCAAGGTCAGCCTGCGCAAGGGCTGCACTGTCGTTTATGCCGTCTCCGGCCATGGCTACAATCCGTCCTTCACTCTGGAGCCTCATGATGAATGCAGCCTTGTCCTGAGGAAGGACACCTGCCTCGTAGTGCCTGATTCCAGCCTGTGAGGCTACCGCTGCTGCTGTCGCTTCATTGTCTCCTGTCAGCATATATACTTCTACTCCCTGCTCAAGCAGAGTCCGTACTGCCGTTACGGAACTTTCCTTTATGCGGTCGCTTATGGCTGCAATCGCAATGGCTTCGGACCCTGATGCAAACCATATCACCGTGTGTGCTTCCTCAGCAAGTACGGATGCTTTTCCCTCAAGTCCAGTGGGTATGCAGACCCCGTTCTCATCCATGAACTTCCTGTTTCCGGCATAATATGCTTCCCCGTGGCTGTGGCATTTCACTCCTTTGCCTGTCACGCTTTCAAAGTCGTCCAGGGGTACTTCCCGGCAGTCTTTCAGATATCTGACAACTGCCTCTGCAAGAGGGTGCTCCGACTGTTTCTCCATGCTGTAGAAGATGTTGCCAGTCCCTGCATCCCACGGTTTCCCTTCATGGAGTGAACTTGCAGTTATGAAATGTGTCACTTCAGGCTTGCCTTCAGTCACAGTCCCTGTCTTGTCGAGTACGATTGTATCTACTTTTCTTGCAGTCTCTATGCTCTCGGCATCCTTGATCAGTATCCCTCTCTCTGCCCCTTTGCCGATGCCCACCATGATGGCGGTCGGTGTGGCAAGCCCGAGTGCGCATGGACAGGCTATTATCAGCACAGTTACCATGGCGAGAAGCCCGTGCGTGATCCCGTTTTCACCGTCAAGGATGATCCAGAGCACGAGTGAAAGCAGGGCTATGCCCATTATCACAGGGACAAACACTGCCGCAATCCTGTCCACGAGTTTCTGTACCGGCGCCTTGCTGCCCTGTGCATCCTGTACCATGGCAATGATTTTTGATAGCAGGGTGTCCGTCCCCACCTTGTCGGCTGTAAATCTGAAGCTCCCTTTCTGGTTGATGGTACCTGCATAGACTTTTGTTCCTGGCCGTTTTTCAACCGGGACAGGCTCGCCGCTAAGCATGCTTTCGTCAACATACGATGCCCCGGACTGTACGGTCCCGTCTACTGCGACCCTTTCCCCGGGCCTGACGATAATGACGTCTCCCGGCTTTATCCCGGTCACGGGGATTTCCCTGAATGTCTCTTCCTGTCCCGAAGTGCCGGCGTCTTTTTCCTGTCCTGTACCGGAACTGTTGCGGCTGATGACAGTGACCGTTTTCGGCTGGAGCCCCATGAGTTTTTTTATCGCACTTGACGTGTTGCCTTTCGCGCGTTCTTCCATCAGTCTCCCGAGCAGGATGAAGGCAATGATTACGCTTGATGCCTCGAAGTACACATGTGGTTCTATGCCACGTGAAAGCCAGAAATCCGGGAAGAGTACGTTGAAGACACTGAACAGATATGCTATGCCAGTGCTGCAGGCTACGAGTGTGTCCATGTTGGCCGACCGGTGCTTCAACTGTCTCCATGCACTTGCATAGAATCCGCTTCCGAGCCAGAAGACAACAGGCGTGGACAATGCCCACATTATATATTCCGAATAAGGCATATCCATGAAGAACATGCCTATGATTGCTATAGGCACAGCAGAAATCACGGCGATGACTGTTCGCCTCTTAAGTTGTGCATATCTTTTCCCGTGGGCTTTTTCTGCTTCTCCGGCGACATCTTCCGTTTTGTATGTGAGCAGGTCGTATCCTGCGTCCTGCACTGCCGTCCTCAATGATTCCGGTGTGCATTCCGTCTGCATGTATTCCACCTTAGCGGTCGATGCCGCGTAGTTGACGGAAGCCCTGATGACTCCGGGATGATGTGACAGTGTCTTTTCTACCCTTGCCGCACAAGCCGCGCAACTCATTCCCAGCACGGGAAAAGTGTCTTTTGATATTGCCTGGGCCGCCTGTACAGGCTCTGTAATATGTGTCTCCTTTGCTTTATTGTCTTTCATTACATTTTTATTTCCGACAGGCAAAGATATGCAGGAAATATAATATGGCAGTTATGGAATTATGGACAGATTTTATAAGATTTTATCCAGCGGCTTGCGGCGATTTTTTCCGATTTCCCTGAAATGGCTCGGGGTCAATCCCGTGACAGTCTTGAACTGGGCACTGAGATATGCTGCACTGGAGTATCCGAGCCTGTCTGCTATTTCATTGAGGGACAGTTCCCCGTATGCAAGAAGTTCCTTGGCTTTCTCGATTTTCTGGGCAATGAGATATTTTTCAATAGTTGTACCTGTCGATTCAGAAAAGATTTTGCTGAGCATACTGTAGTCCTTGTGCAGTCTGGATGACAGCAATCCGGAAATATTGACTTTCATTTTCCCGTTGTCATAATGGACAAGCCTGATGATTTCGGACTTGATCTGTTCGATGATGCGTGATTTTTTGTCGTCAATGATTTCAAATCCAAGCGGCTCAAGGGCTTTCTTTACAGCATCATGTATTCCGGCAGTCACTTCTTCTTCTATGACAGCAGTTCCGAGTCCCGTTTTCACAGGATGAAGACCAATATCTCGCAGTGTGCTTTCTACTGCCATTATACACCTGTTGCACACCATGTTCTTGATGTAGAAAGTATGTTTCTCCCTTTGTGACTCCATGTCCTGATGTTATCTGATTGCTTGAGACAAATGTATAAAAATTGTCTCTTCACATGGTTGGAAATTGTGAAAAATATATAAATTTGCACCGGTTTATACAAAATCTCTCGGGGCAGGGTGAAATTCCCTACCGGCGGTAAGAGTCCGCGACTCCCTGGACAACAGGGACTGAACCGGTGGAATTCCGGTACCGACGGTAAAGTCCGGATGGAAGAGGGTGATCTCTATAGCGGTGGGTGCGTGGTGCACCGTCGTTCCTGTCCTGAGTACAATATGTGCCGGGGCATTTTTGTTATGTGGAGCGACAAAGATATCAGTTATATGAAAATGGCTCTTTCTCTCGCAGAAAGGGGAGCCGGACATGTCTCGCCAAATCCTATGGTAGGAGCGGTGATAGTGAAGGACGGGAAAGTCATTGCCAGCGGATGGCACCGTGCCTATGGTGGTCTGCATGCGGAGCGGGAGGCCCTGTCAGTGTGCAGTGAAGACCCCGCAGGGGCTACCATGTATGTTACTCTCGAGCCTTGCTGCCATTACGGGAAACAGCCTCCTTGTACTTCAGCCATCATTAATGCCGGCATTTCCAGGGTAGTGGTGGCTATGGAGGATCCAAACCCTTTGGTCGGCGGCAAAGGGGTGTCCATACTCAGGGAACACGGGATTGAAGTCGAGACCGGTCTTATGGAGCAGGAGTCCAGATATCTCAACAGGATTTTCATAAGGTTCATTACTGAGCACAGGCCATGGACTGTGCTCAAATGTGCAATGACACTTGACGGGAAGATAGCATCATCGGCAGGAGATTCCAGATGGGTCTCATGCGAGGCATCAAGGCATCTTGTGCATGAACTCCGGGGCAGGCATATGGGTATAATGGCCGGGATAGGGACTGTCCTTGCTGACAACCCCATGCTTAACTGCAGGATTGACGGCCTGCGCCAGCCGGTGAGGATTATAGTGGATTCGCATGCATCACTTCCGGAAGACTCTGCCATCGTCGCGAGTGCCGGCCAATACCGTACAGTCCTTGCGCATACTTCCGGGGTGCAGAGCGAGAAGATGGAAAGTCTGTGTCGTCATGGTGTGGAAAGTCTGGAATGTGCCACCGGCAGTGACGGGATGGTTGACATGGGTGACCTGCTTTCGGGACTCGGCAAGATGGGGATAAGTTCTGTCCTGGTTGAGGGCGGGGCCGAGATAAACTGGAGCCTGATAAGGAATGGTCTGGCTGATGAATATTATTTTTTCCTCGCTCCTAAGATAATAGGCGGAAGGGCTGCCAAAGGCCCTGTAGGCGGAAATGGTTTCGAAAAGATGGCAGATGCGGCCGGGGTATCCATAGAATCCGTGTCCAGGTGCGGAGCCGACTGGCTTGTCCACGCATTTAAAGACAGAGCGTTATGTTTACAGGAATAGTTGAAGAAACGGGGACTGTGATTTCCCTGCATGGAGGCCGTTCCGGGGCAGTGCTGGATATTGCTGCGTCTAAAGTCCTGGAAGGTACTGCGGCCGGAGACAGTATCTCTGTGAATGGTGTGTGCCTGACTGTTACCCCGATGCAAGGACATTTCACTGCTGATGTGATGCCTGAGTCTTTGAGAAGGACTTCCCTCGGCGGCCTTGCGGCAGGCTCGAAGGTCAATCTTGAGCGTGCCATGCCATGCGGAGGCCGTTTTGGCGGCCATATTGTATCTGGACATGTGGATGTCTGCGGTAAGGTGGCGTCCTTGACTAAGGAAGGCATCGCCTCGCTGATGAGGGTGGCCGTACCGTGCGATATCATGAGATACATTGCAGAAAAAGGCTCGGTCACGCTTGACGGAGTGTCATTGACAGTTGCTGCTGCAGGCTCTGACTGGTTTACAGTCTCGCTGATTCCGCATACTTTGTCATCGACAACTCTTGGGCTGTTGCGGGCAGGGAGCCCTGTCAATGTTGAGGTCGACATGCTGGCACGCTATGTCGAACGGCTCCTGCATCCGGACGGAAAAGCCGGCGCCTCCACAGAAAGCGGGCTGACAATAGGGTTTCTGAAAGAAAACGGTTTCTGATACGGGAAAATGAAAGATTATTAAAGATATGGATATGAAATTCAATACAATTGCCGAGGCTGCAGATGACCTCAGGCAAGGGAAGATGATAGTGGTTATCGACTCTCCTGACAGAGAAAATGAAGGTGACCTTATATGCGCTGCCAGGTATGCGACACCGGAAAATGTCAATTTCATGGCAACATACGGCAAGGGCCTTATATGCATGCCGATGAGCCGTGAGATGACCGGCCGGCTGGGCCTCTCGCAGATGGTTGCCAGGAATACGGACAATCATTGTACATCTTTTACAGAGTCCATCGACCATGTGTCGACAACAACGGGGATTTCAGCCTTCGAGCGGTCTGTAACGGCTCTAAAATGTGTCTCTCCGGAGGCCCGTCCGGAAGATTTCCGCAGGCCGGGCCATATGTTCCCTCTTGAGGCAAGGCCATGGGGAGTGCTTGAAAGGGAAGGGCATACCGAGGCGACTGTGGACATGATGCGGATTGCAGGGCTTGAAGAATGCGGGCTTTGCTGTGAGATAATGCGCGAAGATGGTCATATGATGCGTACGCAGGAACTTTATGGTTTCGCGCAGCAGCATGGATTCAAGATTATCACTGTCGAGGACCTGGTGCAATATCGCAGACACCATGACAGGTGGATAGAACGTGTGACGGATGCCTCGCTTCCTACGAAATATGGCAGTTTCCGGATTGCCGGCTATGTCAACAGGGTGACTGGAGAGCATCATGTCGCCTTGGTAAAGGGAGATATTTCAGGAGACGGGCCTGTACTGTGCAGGATGCATTCCGAATGTCTTACAGGAGATGTTTTCGGCTCTCTCCGCTGCGATTGCGGCGAACAGTTGGCCGAAGCCCTGAGGAGGATTGAAAAGGCCGGAAGGGGAGTGCTTCTGTATCTGCGTCAGGAAGGCAGGGGCATAGGCCTGATTAACAAGTTGCGTGCATATGAACTGCAGGACGGGGGTATGGATACTGTCGAGGCCAATCTTGCATTGGGCTTCAAGGCCGATCTGCGGGAATATGATACCGGGGCGGCCATACTTGCCGACCTTGGAGTAAAAAAGATTATCCTTATGACCAATAATCCGTTGAAAATCAACGGTCTCGATCATTATGGAATCGAGGTGGCCGGCCGGGACCCTATAGAGATGACGTGCAACGAGAAGAATGCCGCCTATCTCTATACAAAGTACAAGAAGATGGGGCACATGCTGCATTTCGGAAATGGAGGTGCGGGAAGCATAGGCAATATCTCCGGCAACAAAGACGGCAATGCCCAGGTACAATGAAAGTCCGTGAATATTCCTTACAGGAATAAAATTGCAGATATCAAGGATAGACAATGAATATCAAAAATATATGAATATGAAAGTAATCGAAGGCAATCTCTCTGCCGCAGGCCAGAAAATAGGCATAGTGGCAGCACGTTTCAATGAGTTCATCACATCCCGTCTCCTCGGCGGGGCTGAAGATTCCTTTCTCCGCCATGGAGGAAAGGGGGAAGACCTTGAGGTGGTCTGGGTGCCGGGGGCATTTGAGATCCCGTTTGTCGCCAAAAAGATGGCGCTTTCAGGCAGATATGATGCTGTGGTCTGTCTCGGGGCTGTAATACGTGGTGCCACACCTCATTTTGATATGGTTGCAAATGAGGCCACAAAAGGCATTGCTCATGTCGGCCTGGAATGTGATGTGCCGGTCATCTTCGGTGTCCTGACCACAGATTCCATCGAGCAGGCTGTTGAAAGGGCCGGAACCAAGGCCGGCAACAAAGGGTTTGATGCGATGACATCGGCCATAGAGATGGTCAATGTTGCACGTCAGTTTGCCTGAGCCTGCCTTAGTTCGCAATCCAGAAGTGGCCAGACGGGGTCTGCAACATGTTCGTGCTGCATGATTTTGCGCAGTCTGGCCGCAATTTTCCTGTAGCGTGCAGACGTGTGCTCTGCATCAAGCAGGTTGACGGTCTCGGACGGGTCATTCTTCAGGTCATAGAGTTCCCATATCTGTCCGTTTTCGCTTGAGGCATGCAGTTTTATCAGTTTCATGTCTCCGGAGATGACGGCCTGTCTTCCTCCGTCTTCATGGAACTCGAAGTATAGCATCTTGTGGTGTCTCTGTCTCCCTGTGCCTGTCAGGGCCGGCAGTATTGAGATGCCGTCTGCGCATTTGTCCACGGTGTCCTGTGTCTTTCTTCTGCTGCCGTCCCCTGTCCTTGACAGAATATCCCGGAAAGTAGGATACAGGTCCCAGAAGGCAAATGCATCCCTGTTCTCCGAGCCAGGACTGACAACTCCTTCCCATGCAATGATGAACGGGACGCGGATGCCTCCTTCATAAAGGTCACGCTTGATGCCCCGGAATATGCCGTTGCTGTCGAAGAATTCAGGGTCGGCCCCTCCTTCTATGTGCGGGCCGTTGTCGCTTGCAAAGATGATGACAGTGTTCCCGAGGATGCCATTCTCCTGCAGTCTGTCGATGACTTGACCGACATACATGTCAAGTCTGCTGACCATGGCAGCGAAAGTCGCTCTCGGCTCGGGCTGGGAGCAATATCCCCCTTTTCTGAATGCAGGGCCTGAATCACAGCCGTTATATGGCGTCTCTGGGTAGCGGCCGCTGAATTTGGCAAGAATAGAGTCCTTAGGGACAATCAGTTCCGCATGCGGCAGAATGTAGGGCAGGAACAGGAAAAACGGGCTTTCGCTGTGCCTGTCTATGAATTCAAGGGCCTTCTGGTGTATGAGATCCTGTGCATATGTCCCGTATTGTCCACCGGAGTTCTCTTCAAGCGTGATTTTCGTGCTGTTATCCCAAAGGTGGTCCGGATAATAATTGTGTGCAAGCAACTGGCAGTTGTATCCGAAAAATTCGTCTACTCCCTGGTGTGCCGGCTCTCCCGTACTTCCCGGGGCCCCAAGCCCCCATTTACCGAATGTTCCTGTCACATAGCCATAATCCTTGAACATGCTGAATATGGTTTCCGTTACCGGAAGCGGGTACTGGCCTTCAGGAGGGGTCTCGATATTGCCTCTTACCGCGGCATGCCCTGAATGCTGTCCTGTGAGCAGGCATGCCCGTGACGGTGCGCTTACCGTTGTCCCGGAATAGAATCTTGTAAAACGCATTCCGTTTGCTGCGAGACTGTCGATGTTGGGTGTACCGAATCTTTCCTGTCCGTAGCAGCCGGTGTCTCCATATCCGAGGTCGTCTGCAAGTATGAAGACCACATTCGGCATCTGCGCATGTGTCCCGGATGTCCCGGCGTCCGCTTTCCCTGCAACAGTCGCAAATCCTGCCGCAAGGCCTGTAATTATCATACGATGTTTCATAGCATAGCAAAGTTAAAGAAATGTTCTTATCTTTGGAATGCTGATAACCATCAAACTTTTGTATCATGAAACATCTTTTGCCGGAACTTCATTATGCTCCCGATGCACTGGCACCAGGTATGAGCAGGGAAACCATTGAGTTTCACCATGGAAAGCATCTGCAGGCTTACATCGACAATCTGAACCGGCTCATTGCCGGGACTCAGTACGAGGACATGTCTCTTGAGGATATAGTCATGAAGTCCGGGGGTGCTGTCTTTAACAATGCTGCCCAGGCATGGAACCATACTTTTTTCTTTGATACTCTTACTCCTGTCCCTGTGCCGATGCCGGAGAGACTCGTCCGGAAACTTGACGAGGCATTCGGTTCCCGGGAAAATTTCCTTGGGGAATTTGCGAAGGCGGCTACTGGGCTTTTCGGTTCAGGCTGGGCGTGGCTTGCGGAAGACAAGGATGGCCGTCTGTCCATTGTGCAGAAGCAGAATGCCGGCAACCCGATGACGGACGGGATGACACCACTTATGACAGTGGATGTGTGGGAGCATGCCTATTATATCGATTACCGCAACCGTAGGGCGGACTATGTGTCGGCATGTCTTAAACTCACAGACTGGGAAAAAGTTGCGCAAAGACTCGTATGACACGCAAGGCAATTGCACTCATAGTCCTGAATCTTGCTGCCGCAGCCGCCGTCGGGCTGATAGCCGGTCTTCTCTATAAGGGTGTATCAGGTACCGGGGATGCGGTCAGGGATAGTGAGGACAGAGGCTTTTATTCTGGGGAAGGGGGCCGTGATACCGGCTCCCTTCTTGAAAGTATAGCATCGCTTGCGGGAGAGACTGATGCCGAAATAGGTGTCGCGGCCATTTTCAGTGACGGTGACGTATTTGTGTATCCGGAACATTTTGCGGAGGACACCGGAGGGGCTTTTCCTCTGATGAGTGTGATGAAGTTTCATCAGGCTCTTGCCGTATGCGGATGGCTCAGGGAAAATGGCGTGCCGCTGGAAACGCGCGTCAATGTGACTCCGGAGATGCTGAAACCGGATACATGGAGCCCGTTGAGGGAGAAGAATCCGCTGGGCGGCAGTTTTTCTTACGCTGAACTGCTTGAGTATACGCTTGGGGAGAGCGATAACAACGCCTGTGACATACTTTTCAGTTATACCGGCATGCCGGGATGGGTGGACTCTTATATCCGCTCATACTATGGGATATCGGATTTCCGTATAGAATGTACCGAGGAGCAGATGCATGAAAACCTTGCCGACTGCTATAGAAACTGGACGACACCGCTGTCTGCTGCATTGCTGCTTGAAAAATTCTTTGAGGAGCATGATTCCGATGTATATATGGAGTTTCTATGGAAGACGATGTCGCAATGCAGGACAGGCCTGTCCAGGATTCCAGGGCACATTGCAGACAGGGCTGCCATGATTGTCCACAAGACAGGAACAGGGGACATCACGGAAGGCGGCCGGATAATGGCAGTGAACGATATCGGTATAGTCGTCCTTCCTGACGGAAGCCATTTTTCCCTTGCAGTCTTTATCCATGATGCCGGGTGCCCAATGTCCGTGTGCGAGTCAGTGATTGCTTCTATCGCACAGTCTGTATTTATGGCCGCCAGGATATAGACAATATTGCCCTTATCTCGAGCAGTTGCCTTATTATGGCTTTAGACCTGTCGTTGTGGCAGTCCATCAGATTCTTGCCGACTGTGTTCATTGATTCAAAGCCTCAATATTGATTCTATTTATATTGATTCAATGCTTCCTGCAGGAGTTATCGCTATTTTTATGACACCGTCCATCCTGTTTTCGAATATCGCATAGGCTTCGTCAATCCTGTCCAGCGGAAATGTGTGGGTTATAAGCGGTGTCGTGTCTATCTTGCCTTCTGAAATCAGTTGCGGGATCTCGTCGCAGTCGCATCCGTCCACACCTCCGGTCTTGAAAATCAGATTCTTGCCGTACATGTCAGGCAATGGAAGGGTCTGAGGCCTGTCGTACATGGCAACGATTGTGACAATAGCATTCGGACGTGCGCATTCCCATGCCAGCCTGAATGTCTCTTCTGTGCCTGCGACTTCCAATACGACATCCGCACCTCCGTGTCTGCTGTGCTCCATGACAAATTCTTTGCAGGTATCGGGGCCTGTAACCAATACGTCCGGATAATGCTTCCGTATGAAATCCGAGCGTGCCGGATCCTTCTCGCATACGATAATCCGTTCCGGCCGCTTAAGCATTGCACAGAGCAATGTACATACTCCGGTAGGCCCTGCCCCGATGATAAGTACTGTGTCTTCTTCCGTTATTCCGGAGATTCTTGATGCCCAGAACCCGGTGGCGAGTATGTCTCCGGTAAAGAGGGCCTGTCTGTCGCTGACATTGTCCGGAATCAGGCTCAGCCCCTGGTCCGCATGCGGGACTCTGACCAGTGCGGCCTGCCCTCCGTCTATCCTGCATCCGAGAGCCCAGCCGCCATCGGGGTCGGTACAGTTGTTCACATATCCGTGCCGGCAGAAAAAGCATTCCCCGCAGAAGGTCTCCACATTTACGGCTACCCTGTCTCCTGGCTTGACTTTATGTACATCACTGCCGACTTTCTCGACTATCCCGACCATTTCATGTCCTACAGTAATACCCGGAACTGCACGGGGAACACTGCCGTGCTTGATGTGTATGTCACTTGTGCAGATGCTTCCGAGAGTTATCCTTACTATGGCATCCCTGGGGTCTGCAAGTTCAGGTTCCGGCTTTTCCCTCAGTTCGAAAAGCCCTTTCTTCACATAAGTATATGCAAGCATGTCTTCTATATCTTCAGTGTATCATTATCTGCATTGATGATTACGGCCTCGTCATCGACGCCACCATGACAGGCATCGACGGTGTGGGATTTCCGCTGATGAAGTTTGCGACATCTTCCCATACCTGCCTTTTCCCGGTCTCATTGAGTATTTCGTGCCGCATACCCTGGTACAGTTTGGCTCTGACATTGGTATATCCGGCTTTCCCGATGGCATGTACTGCCTGACGGAACTTGCGCCCTGATACCAGGCACGGGTCTTCTGCACCCGAAATAAAAAGTATCGGCATTTCAGGATTGTGGACCTCCCAGCCGTCCGTGGCATAGGCATCCTCCATCAGAGAGAAGAGGTTGATGAAGCCGTCGTTTGTAAACTGGAAATTGCATAATGGGTCACGGTCATATTCCCTTACGATTTCCGGATCGGAGCAGACCCATGCATTGTGTGAATCTACTTTTCCGAACCTCCTGTTGAATGACCCGAAGGCAAGTCTCTGTATCAGATCGGGACGGTGCCTCTCTCCGGCAATGACGGAATATACCTTTGTTATCCATTTGGCGAGTCCGGCCGCCTTGTTGAAACTTGGACTGCCGCATACTATCAGGGCCTGGACGGTATCTTCATATCGCTTCAGATATGAGCGGACGGCCATGGAGCCCATGCTGTGTCCCATCAGGACGACAGGCAGTCCGGGATTCTCTTTTCCTGCAATGCTGTTCACTGCCTTTATATCGTCGATGAGAGCAATGTAGCCGCCTTCATAGAAATAGCCGAGATCCTCGGATGACCTTACGGATTCCCCGTGTCCCCTGTGGTCGTGGATTATGCTTGCATAGCCTTCCTCTGCAAGAAATTCCATGAACGGTATATACCGCTCCTTATGCTCGCACATTCCGTGTACGAGTTGCACGATGCCTCTGGCCCCCTTTTGCGGAGTGCATGTGAGTACACTGATTTCCAGCCCGTCCGACGGGGATACCAGTGTGACTTTTTTCATTATATTTTCCATACTATCCGGCCGTTCCATGATTGGAATCTGATTCCGCAGAACAAATATAGAAAGAAGCCGAGAGTAATGAAAATGAACTTGTTCAATTTTCATTGCCGAGGCGTGAACCGTATATATGGCCGACAGGCCAAATTACGCAGAAGCCGAGCGCATAGCAAATGTATTTGCTATGCCGAGAGGGCTAGGCGGAATTGTCCTGACGGTACGCACCTTTGGCGCTATCCCTCCCGGCAAGCCGGGCCTCGACCCGTTCACGAGGCCACGGGCGGCCACGCCGTCAGAACAATTCCGCCTAGCCAAGACGTCAGAGTTATGAATCAAAATGTGATTCGTTGCTATGCAGAGGCGCAACAGTATATGTGGCCGTAAGGCCAAATTGCGCAATCATATTGATTTATTTTATGGAGCGGTACGGTACAGTGCCGGATGGACTTTGCAGGTACGGCAGCCATTATCCTGCTGTTCATTGTCGCTGTGGTTGCCGTATCCATTATTCCTGCAGTCAGCAATATCGCCGCTACAGGTCTTTTCAATGTGGCAGACAACGCAAGACCGTCACGGCTGTCATACAGGGACATACGCTGGATGTTCTCTATCCAGTATGCCATAGTGATTTCAGTTGTCATCCTTTCGGCAGGCATGTGCAGGCAGATGCATAATCCCGTTACTTGCAGGAAAGGGCTTTTCTCCGTTGTCTTACGGTCTTGAAGATGAGGTCTCGATGATAATGGATTATGGCGGAAGTAGAACGGTTTCCGGACGGAGTGAGGAATATGTCGTCAATCATAGTGCGATGGCCGCCTTGGGGTTTTCCTCTCCTGAGGAGGCTGTCGGACAGCCGCTTGAAATACGCCATGGTTCGCTCGGCTATATTGACAGGGGAGTGATAGCCGGTGTGACTGATGATTACAATTATACGGGGGTGTATGAGCAGAATATCCCTCTGGTCATGATGCACCGGAATCTCTTTCAGTTTGTCCTGATGGTACGTCTGGATTCCGGCCGTATGGAAGAGGCATCCGGGGCATTGGATGAAATCTGGAAAGAAGTCTATCCTGACAGGGAGAGCGATTTCGTCCTGTTGAGCGGGATTTTTCATGACCAGTATCGCAATGAGTATAATGCAAGAAATATCATGATGATATTCACTGCGTTATGTCTAATAGTCACAATGCTTGGGCTGATTGTCTTCATGGATTTCATAATCCGGTGCCGTACCAGGGAAATCGCCATCAGGAAAGTCAATGGAGCTTCGGCATTCGACATAGCATGGATTCTGAATATCAATTTCATCCGCTATATCGCCATTGCCTTCATTGCGGCTGCTCCTGTATCATGGCTGATACTTCACACATGGTTGCAGCGGTTTGCCTATAAGGCCGGTCCCGACTGGTGGCTGTTTGCCGGCGCAGGCGTCCTTGTCCTCCTGCTCTCGTTGCTGTCCGTCTCGCTCCAGAGCTGGCACGCCGCCAGTCTCAGTCCGGCAGGAAGCATGCGGAAATGAGGGGGGGGATTTACAGACAATAAGGATCTGTATCCGCATTCACGCTTTCTTGATTTTCGGCAGGTTGTTGATGAAGGTCGTTTCATCTTTTATTCCGGGATATATCACTTTGAGGCGATAGTATTCCTGTGTGGCTCTGTATGATTCTTTACAGAAGATAAATCCGAATTTCTCTTTATGGAAATAAAAATTCCTCTGGTATTTGGATATGGTTTCGATATTTCCGCCGGCAGCTATGGATTCAAGATAGTCAAGATACCTTGCCCTGGCTTTTTCAATCGCCTCGGCGGAGTGTTTATTCATCAGGCTCCTGTATTCATTAGAAAGCCTGAGATAATCATTGTAGCAGCTCATGAGCTTTGCCGTGTCATCCTTAAATGTCTCCATTAGATTCATAGCCCATACCCCGACTGTATCCTTATTCATATTGCCGGCAGATAATATCAACAGAGAATACACAAAGAAGTTCCTGTGCATCTCTTCCAGTTTCATGTATGTGTAATCATTTGTCACGGGATATCCAGCCCTGTATATCATCATGAAGCGGCCTGTCAGTTCTGTGCAATATCTTATATACCTGATGCTGTTTTCATCTCCTTTGACAGGATATGCCAATCTATGGAAGATAAGCATCAGGGCAATCAGGATGTATGAATAGTCATTGCATGTGATTTGATTCCTGAAATACACTCCTTTAGATTGCAACCGGTAGAATTCATCCTGATTGTCGAAGTCTTTGGCAAGCCTATCGTAATGGCATTTCAGTCTTTTCAGATAGCCCATGATTTCAGTCCTGTCTGAGTATGTCCTGTTGATTTGCCTTTCCTGGCTGCAATCTTGAGCATTGCCGCTCACGATATCTTTCCGGCTGGAAGTCTCGTCGATTTCGTCATAATTCTCTTGCTGATTGGAGACAAAGAACTGTATCTGGTCAAGGATATGCATATTCAAGGAATATGGACCTGTATAGGGACTCTTGGTGAAAACAGTGTTGTCGAACTGTTCCTTGCCGATTACGGTTCCTGTCCTGTCCCTTGAATGAATGGCGCTGTCATGTACACTTGCATGGCGGTTCATATCGTCAATGTCAAGATTCACATAGGAAAGCACTTTTGCAATGTTGTTATCCCAACCGTTATTGTTATCTGAACGGAACAGGCTTTCGATCTTTGACAACCTGGAGTCCGGGTCACGTTTCGCTAAATCTGCGTAATCCAGTACAAGGGCCTTATTGGAAATCTCCATGTTGTCCGATACTGCCGCCACATACCGGATTTTCCATGACTCATCGGTTTCGATTCCGTCTTCTGAAAAATCAAGGTCTTTATACCCTTCATCAAAGTGCACCCGTATCTTAATGTCTGGAATATCGTTGTCAAATGATATATGAAGTTTGCCATCGTATTTTTCACACAGAGTTATATGGCATGGGAATGATTCATTTGCAGTCCTGGCAGGAAATTTCCTGCCGGAGTGGAAGTCGGTTATAGCTTTTTTAAGGTCATCATTGAAATTGATTCCGAGTCTCTCAAAGAAATCATCTTCCGAAGAATGGATAATGATGTCAGCTTCATCATTGTAGCAATGTCTGTTCAATCCGAAACCGGCGCCGGTAGCATTGGAGCTGCCGAGCAGAAGATAATTGCCGGCAGATGTCTCGAACTGAATGGCTTTTGCATGCAGTTTCTTGGCGGATTCAAATTGATTCTCGCTACAGAAGACATCATGCCAATGGAAGAATCGGATATTATTGTCATACTTCATCTTTGCCGGGACATATCCATAGCTTTCATCAATTGCACATTTTATCATATCAGGATTATACCTGTTCTTCAATGCATTTATCAATGAGCCCTCTGAATCATAATATGGTGCGATTATCTTTATTGTCCTTACATCGGTGTCTATCATATACATAATCTGGTCAAAGACTGTTTTTCCAGGTCTCGGAAACAGGAATCTGGGTTTATATCCTTCCCGGTATCCCATTGATTCAAAATCCTTTATTGCATCAGAACAGGATCTGCACCATTCCAATTGCTGCGTTGCGATTTTTGAACCTGAGGATACGATGATATCCGACAGATAATTCCATACATCACTTATAATGGAAGCCTCATCTGTATCTTTGCTTTTTGCGCAGAAGGCACCCCATAATTCTTTGTTGTGAGCCATGCCGCTGTATGTGAGATTTCCGGAACCGACCAGTGCCAATGCCTGCCTTTCGCCGATAAAAAGAGACACTTTCGGGTGGAATACCCCATTGGTCCTGTTCTGCACACGTAGCAATGCAAAATCATTGCGAAATCCTCCGGGACTCTCCTTGTCCTCCATGATTGTATCATACTGGGTGGAATCTATCAGTACCACAATATTCCTTATGCCCCTGCTCCTCATCTGTGGCATATAATAATTGGCAAAGAAATAAAGGTCAAATGTATATGACGTAATGATTGCTGAATGGTACGATGTACTTCCGTTACCAAGCAGATCAAAGATATTTTCCTCTAATGTCTGCACATTTCCTCCTCCTTAAGTCTTTTCAGGACCTTTTCGCCCTTTTCTGTTATTCCTTTCCCGTCGATAAGTTCAAGGTCGGACAGGAATTCAAATAAAGTATCCGTCCTTGGGGCAGTATGTGTGGCTTCACTCCAATTCAGGAATCTTATCATGCCGTTCTCATAGATGAATTTTTGTGAGGCAATGCCAGTCTGCAGATACTTTCTCAGCGCCACCTTATAATGGCAATGGATAATCCCGGTCAGAATAAAATCCTTGAGCCATTCCTGAAAGCCGGTTTCAAGGCAATTGTCTATTTCATCCATAAATGTGAAGAAATCATGATTCATAGCCCTGGGAAAGGCTTCCCTGTAATCCGGTCTTATGTCCCTGAGATCTTTATTACTATTGTACATCCCGAGCAGATTGACAACTGCAGGGGCGGCTGCCGTATCAAGATTTCCATGTTGGGCCGGTGTCACAATCCTGTCATGCCCGATACTGCTGCAGACTTCCCCTAATGTAGACTTTCCGTATTCACTGCCCAGATCAGTCAGGATTGATGAAGCAAGTTCCTCGGCTGCGACTGATGCCTCCTGCCAGTCCGGATTCCCGGCCAGCTGATTCAAAAACGCAACAAGGATTACGGAGCACTGGTATTGCCAGTTATCGTTTACGTGATATCTGTACCATCCGAGGATGCAATTGTCATCATAGTGTCCGCTGATGAACTCATCATACATATACCGTGTAAAATCATCTTTTGTCCCATGCCGGGAAAAATGCCTGAGAAAATGACAGATGGTGGACTTCCTGTAACAGGACTCGGATTCTGTAGCCGGATAGTCCTTCTGCAGCAGCATCTCTATCATCAGGTCCCTTTCATCTGATTGTGTGGGGAACTTCCTCATGTTGAACGATGGCTCAAGTGAATCCAACTCATCGGATGTGACAGTTCCACGTCTGATTATTTCCATGAATTTCTGCCCGTCTTTCCCGACATTCCTGGCAAAGGCTTCAGCGAGCATATGGCCGTTGACCAGACCTTTTTCTTTCGATATGTTCATGACAGACGATCTGCCGGTATTTTCCTTAAGTAACGCAATATCTTTGAGAGAGGAGGCGTAGTACTGTTTGAATATGCCGCCGGCATTGGCCCAGTATGTGTCTCTTTTCGTATTTCCCTGGGAATTATATGTCCCTGATTGCAGATTGAACTCATGGCTTTTGGGACGGACGTTCAGTGCATAGGTAATGCCCGGGATACCATCAATTCCATCTGTTCCGGAATGTATCAGAGCCAGCAGATACTCTGCATACCGGATAAACCTGTAGAACTCCTTATCAGTAAATCCTTCATCCCTCTTGTAGAATTCGCCGATAATCCAGCAATAGAATGAATAATAGCGTATTCTTTCTGATACATTGTTCAATCCAGGCAATAACGATGTAAACAATGCTTCTGCGGCATTTCTGAGACCTAACTGATTCAGTCCAACCTTAAGGTTCAGTGTCTTATTGAAAAACGGCACTTTATGACTATCGGCTTGCATGGGCTATTCAATCGTTCTTATATTTTCCTTGCCATAAAATTAATAAAAACATGCAATGTTCAATCCTCTGAAATTCATGATTCGCATTTTGTCCGTACACTTAGATGATTCGGGCTTAATTATGAGGATGCGTTGCTGATTTTTTGTTAAATTGCAAATGGATGTTCCTTTTGAACTTTTCTGTGATTATGCAATTATGGATGCAAGACGATATATGATTGTCGATCTGGAGCGATGCGGAGAGAAACGGATGTTTATTACCGAACAGGTCGCTTCGATAAATGCAGGCAGGAACGGCCTTTGGAGGGTACGTTTCTCATCGTCTTCGCGTGTATTCAATTACAATCATTCAAGGTTGCTTTATCTTAAAGATCCTGAGACGATAGATCTTGGGGAAAAGGGTCTGTATATCAAAAACCGACATATTACGAATGTTAGTGAACTGCTTCGCTTTACGGATGGCTGGAATGTTTTTTATCGCGTAACATATGCAAATGGTTATTCTGAGAGTCTTGAAAATACGGATGTTTATGTTACCCGGACTCCGATTGATAAGAATGGCGGTTCTGTATGGGAGTATCTCCGGAAATTGGCTGATGAAACAGGTCTGCTTACCGAGGATGATGATAGTATTCTTTCCAGACAGTATGATTTGGTGGATGTAAGACGAGATAATGTCCCATTGGCGCAATATCTCGGTGGAAAAGCCGGGTTGAATGTATATTACGGGCCATCACAGATATATTATCCTTTCGGATGCAATGCCAGTCAGAAGGCAGCTGTTGAAGCAGCCCTGACGCATCAGGTCAGCATCATACAAGGTCCGCCTGGGACAGGTAAGACACAGACAATCCTGAATATCATCTCGAATTTGCTGATGGCAGATAAAACAGTACTGGTTGTATCCAATAATAATTCAGCGGTACAAAATGTCTTGGAGAAACTGGAAGGGGAGGGGTTGGGTTTCATCGTGGCCAAGCTGGGCAGCGTACAGAATAAGGAGGAATTCATAGCCGGTCAGCCAGAATATCCGGACATGACCGGATGGATGATTGATGAATGTCCTGTAAGGCAAAAGGCAATGGACCTGCTCCGTACAGTGTCGCAGGGATTTGATGCCCAGATGCGTCATGCCCGGCTGAAGGCTGAATATGATGCGTTATTAAAAGAAATGAAGTATAATGATATGCTTCAGGAAGGATATGCCGCTTATGAATGGCTGAATGGCAAAAGATCTTCATTGCTCATGAGGGTTCTCGACTCTTATAAGAGAAGAATCGAAAGAGCGTCCCGGCCAGGTCTGTGGTTCCGGTTGAGATGGGCGTTCAGGCTGGATATGAAGATGTTTTCTTTCCTCAATCTGCCGCCTTCGTCTGTGATTTCATGCCTTGAATCCGCCTGTTATTCTTCCAGAAAGACGGAAGTTCAGCAGGAATTGGACTCTATTGCTGCTATCCTGCAGACAATTGATATTGCTCAGAAAACAAAAGAATTGCGCTCATCCTCGCTTCTGTTATTGAAGAGCAGGATTGCAAAACGCTATAAAGACTGCAGGCGACAGAAATTCACGCTCAGAAATATCAAATCGAGAAGCGTAGATTTCCTGAGGGAATATCCTGTCGTACTCAGTACCACCTATTCAGCCAAAAGCTGTATCAGCCCGGATATGGTTTTCGATTATGTGATTATGGATGAGGCGTCCCAGGTGGACATAAAGACAGGAGCGCTGGCCTTGTCATGTGCCATGAATGCCGTAATTGCAGGCGATGACAAGCAGCTTCCCAATGTTGTCAGCAGAGAAGAGGAACAGGCGTTGACAGCCATTCAATCAGCCTATGGAGTTGATGACAGATACAATGCCGCCACGCACAGTTTCCTGCAATCCTGTGTGGAAATATTCAGGGATGCTCCTGTAACATTGTTGAGAGAGCATTACCGTTGTCATCCTAAAATCATAGAGTTTTGCAATGAAAGGTTTTATGATGGCGAACTGGTAGCCATGACTGCTGACCATGACGAGGAAAAAGTGCTGCAGGTAGTGCGGACCGTAAAAGGTAATCATGCAAGAGGACATTTCAATCAACGGGAAATAGATGTCATAGCACAGGAAGTAATGCCCGAATACGCAGGAAAAGGCAGTGTCGGCATCATTACTCCGTACCGGATACAGGCAGGGGAAATCAATAAGGCTTTGGGCAAGGATATAGCCAGTACCGTGCACAAATATCAGGGCCGGGAATGCGATACAATCATCTTAAGTACAGTTGATAATTCTCCTACCGAGTTCTCGGATGACCCCAATCTGCTTAATGTGGCTATTTCCAGGGCGAAAACCCATTTATGCATAGTTACAAACGGCAACGATATGCCGCAGGACTCGAATCTGGCCCAGCTTATCGCATATATCCGCTATAACAATTTTGAAGTCAAAGACAGCAAGCTGCATTCGGTGTTTGATCTGCTTTACAGCCAATATACTGAAGAAAGGCTGGCATATGGAAAGTCTCATCCGGCCGTGTCGGAATATTTGTCCGAAAACATCATGTATGATACGATTATTGCTGCCATTGCGAAGCTCGGGAAGACAAACACATGCGTCTTATGCCATTATCCATTGGCAAGGCTGATTGCTGACTGGTCGCTTTTGGATGAGCAGGAAAAGGCATTCGCGTCAAATCCTCTCACACATGTTGACTTCCTGATTTACAACACTCTTACCAAGCAGCCTCTTCAGGCAATCGAGGTCGATGGCTGGCACTTCCATAAAGAGAATAAAGTGCAGCAGTCGCGCGATACTCTCAAAGGCTTAATACTCACAAAATTCGGATTATGCCCGCGTCGTATTTCAACGACAGCTACCGTGAATGTGGATACGATAATGAATCTGATAGGAAAGGCTGGCGGTTGCAGTTGATCTGATCCGGATGGAATGTGGATTGCCGGCAGTATCCCGTATCGCATAGTAAAAGACGGAATCCCTGAGTGTCTGCCATCGGCCGATTTGTCCTGCAAGTTCATCCGTGGAAAGACTGTCCCGTCCTTTGATTTCGGTCAGAAACTTTCCGTATGTACCGACAGGGTCATCTTGTATTGACACTTTTCCGCTGCCGTTGCTCTTGCTGCACGATACGGACATTGATACGGCTACCGAGGCGGCAACAAATCCGGCAAAAAGATGTGCCGTTTTTGAATATGATTTTAAAAAATTCATACTATGATTTCAAACTAAAACGACGCAAAACTATATAATATTTGCTACAATCCAGCACATAAAATCATAATTTGACAATTATTTTCTTTCGCGCATAATAGTTTGATTTACAATGAAAACAAGTGAAAGAAAAACATACTGTTATAGTGCGATTTCTTAAATAATTCCGACTGAGTTCGATTTCATACAGATAAAATACTATCTTTGCACCGGATATTATTTTCATGCTTAAGGCAATGGCAAAAATCGGATACATATACAAGGCTAATCATTATGACTCATTCGAGGCAGACAAAGAATGGATGCTGAAGTTCGGATGTGTACAGGTAATCGAAGAGGGCACCGACCACGAAGTGATGCGGCCTCAGTGGAAACAGCTCATGTACACCCTTGACAGGGGCGATGTGCTCGTGGTATCTAAATTCAGCAATGCAGTCCGTGGCGTGCGCGAGCTTTCCGCCTGTTTGGAGATGTGCAGGATCAAGGTAGTCCGACTGATTTCCATTCAGGACAGGATTGATACGAAAAATGAACTGTTCAAAGACACCACAGCCGCCGATGTGCTTGCGATGGTAGGTTCCCTTCCGGAAGAGGCTGCCGCCCTGAGAAGGTCCTCCTTGCATGTAATGCAATTCCAGCAGAATATCATGAAACCCGCAAAAACTACCAAGTCTTTGTCCCGGGCCGAACGGGAAAAGACAATAGTAGATATGTACAACAGCGGCTATACCATTGACGACATAATGTGGGTAACCCATTACTCCAGCAGAAGTACCATTTTCCGAATACTCGACAAGTACAATGTCGAGCTTAACAGAGGTCGGATGAAAGGACCGAGGCGGAAAAAGGGAACAGGAGAAGCGGAGTGAAATTAAAGTCGGACTTTCAAATACATTTGAACTTGCATCATGAATAAAGAAATAGTTACAGAACGGCTTGTGTTGCGTCCTTGGCAAGAGTCTGATGCAGAATCCTTATATAAATATGCTCAAGATCCTGCAATCGGGCCTATTTCGGGCTGGCCACCTCACACGTCCGTAGAAGACAGCCTGAATGTGATTCGCACGATATTTTCAGCCCCGGAAACCTATGCCGTGGTCCTGAAAGAGACCGGAGAGCCTGTCGGAAGTGCGGGTATAATGTCCGGAGAAGGGCTGCATAGTGCGGAAATGAAGGCGGACGAGGGTGAGATCGGCTACTGGATAGGCAGGCCCTACTGGGGACAAGGACTGATACCTGAAGCGGTGCGGTGTCTATTGCAGCGTTGTTTCGAAGATTTGGGCATGTCGGCTGTCTGGTGCGGCTACTATGACGGAAACACGAAGTCCCGTCGCGTGATGGACAAATGCGGCTTCCGCTTCCACCACACAGAAGAGGGCAATACCTCCCCTTTGGGCGACATCCGCACCGAACATTTCATGAAGATCACGAAAGAAGAATGGGAACTGCAGAAAACAGGAAATACACGGAACTGATTATGGAAAGGAAAACATTGCAGACGGAAAAAGGCAGGATAGCATACTGGACATCCGGTCCGGATTGGTCTGGCGGGGATAAGGATACCGGAATCCGGATTGTCTTCCTGCCGGGACTATCCGCAGACCGCCGGCTTTTCGAAAAACAGACGGAATATTTCAGCAAATCATGGAATTGCCTTGTCTGGGACCCTCCTGCACATGGAGAATCGAGACCCTTCAGCC
>JADILX010000048.1 GCA_017695025.1 Candidatus Cryptobacteroides excrementavium | reverse complement strand
GGTCTATCTGGGTGGCATCACCGGTAACTATGAATTTGGCGTCACGGCCCATCCTCGTCAGGAACATTTTAAGTTGTCCGAGATTGGTGTTCTGGGCCTCATCAAGAATGACGCATGCCCTGTCGAGCGTCCGGCCCCTCATGTAGGCGAGCGGTGCGATCTGTATGGTGCCGTCGGCTATGAATTCCTGCAGTCTCTTTGCCGGTATCATGTCCCCGAGTGCATCGTACAGCGGCTGGAGATACGGGTCTAGTTTATCCTTGAGGTCTCCAGGCAGGAACCCGAGCCTTTCTCCGGCCTCGACCGCCGGACGTGTCAGGATTATTCTTCTTACCTCCCTGTTTTTCAGGGCCCGGACGGCAAGGGCAATGGCGACATATGTCTTCCCGGTACCGGCCGGACCTACGGCAAATACAAGGTCGTTGTCGAAATAGGCCTTTACCATCTCCTGCTGCGCACGGTTGCGTGCCTTTATAGGTTTCCCGTCATTCCCGTGGACAATTGTGGAGTCTTCCGCCAGCCTGAATCTTTCAGGCGCATCCTCTCCTTCGAACAGGTCTTCCACATCGTAAGGTGTAAGGTTCATCTTGTGCAGCCTGCGCTCAATCAGAAGCGCCAGTTTCCCTTCGAATTCTTCCACCTGGCCGTCTTCTCCGTCAAGGACTATCTCATTGCCTCTTGCCGCCACTTTCAGTTTCGGGAAATAGCCGCACAATGCTTCAAGTATCCTGTTGCCTGCCCCATAGATTTCAAGCGGGTCGACCGCTTCCAGTCTTATCGTCTTTTTCATCGTTTTTCCTTTCTCGTCATTTCAGTCCGGGTCTTTAATGCCGGTCTCCTTTTTCACCCTGAGATATGTATCTTTCATTTTTGTCCGTTCATATGCCGTCATCAGGCCGTCATCCTGTCTGAGATACTCTTTTACGAATACAGTCCTGTGGCTGCCGGACCGTCTTGCCGGCAGGGAGCACCATGTGAATTCAAACTCCGGCGGGAGCAGTTCCGCCATTCCGCATGTGTCTCTTGCCACCTTTACAGTGAGTACAAGCCCCAACTGTGTGTTTGCCGCACTCATGTTAGATATGATGTTCCCGAGGGAATATATCACCGGTACAGTCTTTTCCGTCCCGTTTTTATTCACGGTGATGGTGTCGCAGTCCTGTATGACATGCGGGTGGGTGCCTATGATGATGTCTGCCCCGTTTTTCGCAAGCCATTCTGCTGTCCTCCTCTGGGAGGCAGAATGCTTCAGCCTGTATTCGTTCCCCCAGTGCGGCAATGCGATTATCAGTTCGGCCGAGTCATCCTTTGCTTTTCCTATGGCCTTTTTCATCGCTGCGGTATCTGCAATGCTGGCCATGTATCTGCCTTTCATGGGGACATTTGTCCCGTATGTGAAATTGAGCAGGGCGATTTTTATCCCTTTTGCCCTTACATACAGCGGGGTGCCGGCGCTTTCATTTTCCGTGTCAATGCTTCCTGCCGTCTTTATACCGTGGCTTTTTTCCAGCCCCCTGTACCGCTCCATTGTCCTCCGTAAGCCTCTCTGTCCTTTATCGAAGATATGGTTGTTGGCTGTCAGGAAAATGTCGATACCGCATGATGCCATGTATTCCGCATAGGAATCAGGGGCGGAAAACGCCGGATAGCCGGTAAACGGATGGCCCGCAAGGGTGAACTCCATGTTTGCCACGGCGATGTCGGCTTCTTCAAGTACATGGCGTATGCCCGAAAGGTATGGCTGGAAGTCGTAGGCTTCGTGCATGTCTGGAGACCCGTTCCCGCCTTTGTCCCTGTATCGTCCATGGGCATTTTCAATCTGTGCCGAGTGCAGCATGACATCACCGATGAACACGAGGACTGCAGTGTCAGCAGGCAGAGGTGCGGGCGGTGTCTTCCTGAGCATTTCCATGGCAGTTTTCCGCCCGTAGTCCATGTCGCCACAGCCTTTCAGCGGGAAATGCCGGTCCGCCGCAAGTGCATGTATGCCAAATGCATACAGTATGCCCATAAGGCATGCTGTGCGGACTATGCTGTCATGTGTAGATCTTGACATCCGGGTGCATGGGTTTCAGTCCGTATCGGGACGTATATTTATTGCTGCAAATTTATAATTTTTATTTTGTCACGGATTATTTAATGGTTAAATTTGCAAGGATGTGCTGATACAACGTGGATTCGGCAGAATTGACATGATTAATCCACCGTTCCGGCTGAACCGGCGGACAGACGACGGTCCGGCATGGCCGGTGTCAATAATGGACTATGAATAAGAAGGCTATACTGTTGCTTTTACTGCTCGGCACCCTGTGCTTCTGCGGATGCGACATGTTCAGGAGACTTGCCGGCCGCCCGACTGCGGAGGAACTGGCTGTGATGCGTATTGAGATGCTGGCTGAGAAGGAGGCTGCCCAGCAGGCACGCATAGATTCGTTGCGCAGGGTCGAGAAGGCTCTTGCCGACTCTCTTGCCATACTGGACTCTCTGCAGCAGATGCATGGGACTATCCTGAATCCGTCTGAAATGGGAGGGCTGTTTACTACGCGGCTTGAAGCGAGGTACTATATCGTGGTAGGCTCTTTCATGCATCGCGGCAACGCCGAGTCGCTTTTGTGCAGGGTCTCCGATGCCGGATATTCTCCGGTACTGATAAATTTCAGGAACGGATTCAATGCTGTGGGTGTCGAGCCTTCCGGCAGCCTGAGGCAGGTGATGGCATCTCTCCGTAAAGTGAAGGCGGAGCCTTTCTGCCCGCCTGATGTATGGATACTTGTAAATGATTGAGTATGTTTTTGTCAAGGATATCGACAATATGTCTTTTCATGTGCGTCTTCACGTGCATGGCGTCTGCCCAGTACAGGTCTGATGGATATTCGGAACTGTATGACAGCGAGACGGTGACTGCATTCAAGGAACATGTGGGCTTTCTTTCTTCGGCCGCCCTTGAGGGGAGAAAGGCCGGGTCCGCCGGTGAAAAGGAAGCCGCAGAGTATGTCTATGGATGTCTTAAGGAATACGGGGTGGAAATGCTGTGCATGCAGCAAGGTGACGCGTTCGGTATTTCGAGGGACGGGGCTGACACCCTTACATCCAGGAATGTGACCGGCTTTGTCCAGGGATACGACAAGGATCTGCGGAACAGGTATATTGTCGTTGGGGCAAGGCTCGACAATCTCGGTGTCAACGGGATGACTGTTGACGGCAGAAATGTGGACCAGATATATTACGGGGCCAACGGCAATGCCTCAGGGCTTGCGATGCTGCTGGAACTTGCAAGAAAAGTCTCCACCAATTCCATCCTGTTCAGACGTTCAGTCATCTTTGTCGCTTTCGGTGCGTCATCGGAGACATTTGCCGGGGCATGGTATTTTCTTAACCGCTCATTTTCCGATGTGGCTGCTATCGATGCCATGATCAACCTTGACATGCTCGGGACTGGTGACAACGGTTTTTATGCCTATACGGCATCCAATGCCGACCTCAACAGGATTCTTTCGTCGGTGTCGGCCGAACTCCAGCCTGTAAGGCCGGAACTGGTCTCATACGAACCTTATCCATCCGATCACAGGGCTTTCTATTCAAAGGAGATACCTTCAGTCTATTTCACTACGGGGCAGTATCCTGAGCACAATACATCCAGGGATACATGGTCGATAGTGGATTTTCCCATGATGGAAAGGGAACTGGAGTATATCTACAATTTTACAGAGTCTCTTGCCAATACAGGGCTTCCGCTTTCTTTCAGGCCTGTTGAGACTCCGCAGAAGGGCCAGACCAGGGATGATGTGGTCGCATATTACGACTGTGACCAGCGGCCTATGTTCCTGAACAGTTCAGACCCGCGGCAATTTCTGCAGAGATGGGTGTACCAGTATCTGAAATATCCTCCTCAGGCTGTAAAGGATGGTATCCAGGGCAGGGTAATGGTTGACTTTATCATAGACAAGGACGGCAATGTGACTGACGTAAGGGTTGCAAGGGGTGTGGATCCCCTGCTTGACGAGGAGGCCGTGAGGGTGATCAGCGCCTCCCCGAAATGGCGGCCAGGGCGAGTCAACGGCAACAAGGTGCGGACATCTATGACTATACCTGTAGAATTTATGCTCGAAAAGAAGTCAGAGGGCAAATTCGGCATCAACGGCCGTGTAATAGGCAGAAACAGATAGGATTCAACAAGCAATACATATAAAATGGAATACGATTTCAGGGCGATTGAAAGAAAATGGCAGGCCTATTGGGCCGCCAACCATACATTCAAGGCTGCAGAAGATCCTGCAAAGCCTAAATATTATGTGCTGGACATGTTCCCGTATCCCTCAGGGGCCGGGTTGCATGTGGGGCATCCGCTCGGATATATAGCAAGTGACATATATAGCAGGTACAAGCGCCTGTGCGGGTTCAATGTGCTGCATCCAATGGGATATGATGCATTCGGCCTTCCTGCCGAGCAGTATGCTATCCAGACAGGCCAGCATCCTGCGGTCACAACGGCAAAGAATATTGCCCGGTACAGGGAGCAGTTGGACAGGATTGGCTTTTCATATGACTGGTCGAGGGAGATCCGGACCTGTGATCCGGAGTATTATAAATGGACCCAATGGGCTTTCCTGAAGATGTTCGGCAGTTATTATGACTATGACAGGCAGAAGGCCTGTCCGATCGAAGAACTTGAGGCTGCCTTTGCCTCGGGCGGAACCTCCGGAGTGAATGCCGCCTGCACTGCCGGGATGTCTTTTACGGCAGAGGAGTGGAATGCTATGACTGAAAAGGAGAAGTCTTCTGCCCTTATGAACTGGCGCATAGCCTATCAGGGGGAGACATCTGTGAACTGGTGCCCTAAACTTGGGACTGTCCTTGCCAATGATGAGGTAAAAGAGGGCTATTCAGTGCGCGGCGGCTATCCTGTGGAACAGAAAAAGATGACGCAGTGGCAGTTGCGCGTATCTGCCTATGCCGGCAGACTTCTGGAGGACCTGGACGGCCTGGACTGGACAGACTCTCTCAAGGACATGCAGCGTAACTGGATAGGGCGCTCCCAGGGGGCAGAAATGGTCTTCAAGGCATACAACGGGGACAAGGAATACGATATGACCATCTTTACCACAAGGGCGGATACAGTATTCGGTGTCACATTCATGGTGCTTGCCCCTGAAAGCGACTGGGTGGAGAAACTCACGGCTCCCGGACAGCGGCAGGCTGTCGAAGAATACCTTGCGATGGCAAGGAAAAAGACAGAGAGGGAAAGGCTGGCAGAGACACGGAAAGTGACCGGTGTGTTCTCAGGGTCTTATGCTGTCAATCCGCTGACAGGGGACAGGGTGCCTATATGGATTTCAGAATATGTGCTTGCCGGTTATGGGACAGGTGCCATTATGGCTGTCCCTGCCCATGACAGCCGGGACTATGCTTTTGCAAGACATTTCAATCTTCCGGTTATCCCTTTGATAGAGGGATGCGATGTGAGCACATCTTCTTTTGACGCGAAGGAAGGCATTATGTGCAATTCCGGATTTCTCAATGGCATGGATGTGAAGGATGCTATCCCGGCAGCCATAGACTATGTCGAGAAGCATGGTCTCGGGCACAGGAAAGTCAACTACAGGCTCAGGGATGCCATATTCTCCCGCCAGAGATACTGGGGTGAGCCTTTCCCTATATACTTCAGGGACGGTGTGGCTGTGCCGATGCCATTCGAAAGCCTTCCTCTTGAACTTCCAGAGGTCGACAGGTATCTTCCTACGGAGTCAGGTGAACCGCCGCTTGCCCGTGCAGCGCACTGGGATGTGGACGGGTGGCCGATAGAAAAGAGTACGATGCCGGGATTTGCGGGAAGCAGTGCCTACTATCTCAGGTATATGGACCCTCACAACGGGGATGCTCTTGTAGGCCGTAAGGCCAATGAATACTGGCGCAATGTGGATCTCTATGTCGGAGGGACAGAGCATGCCACAGGCCATCTGATATATTCGAGGTTCTGGAACAAGTTCCTCTATGACCTTGGCTATGTGTGCGAAAAGGAGCCGTTCAGGAAACTGATAAATCAGGGCATGATACAGGGACGGTCCAATTTTGTATACAGGATAGTGAACACGAACACGTTTGTGTCGTACGGACTCAAGGACAAATATGAGACGACGGAACTGCATGTCGATGTCAATATCGTCCATAACGACAGGCTCGATATAGAGGCTTTCAGAAAATGGATGCCTGATTTTGCCGATGCGGAGTTCATCCTCGAGGACGGGGAGTATATCTGCGGATGGGCTATCGAGAAGATGAGCAAGTCGATGTACAATGTTGTCAATCCTGACATGGTGTGCGATACTTATGGCGCTGACACTCTCAGGCTGTATGAGATGTTCCTTGGCCCTGTCGAGCAGTCTAAGCCGTGGGACACAAAAGGCATCGACGGGGTACACAGATTTCTCAAGAGGGTGTGGCGGCTCTTCTATGACAAGGACGGTCTCGCAGTCACTTCCGATGCTCCGGATGCCGAAGAACTGAAGATTCTGCACAGGCTCATATATAAGGTGAGGACGGACATCGAGAATTTTTCCTACAATACCGCAGTCAGCGCGTTCATGATAGCCGTGAATGACCTGTATGAGCATAAATGCAGCAAGAGGGCCATCCTCGAGCCTCTGATCATACTCCTTTCCCCGTTTGCCCCGCATATCTGTGAGGAACTGTGGGAGGCTCTCGGCCATGTGGAAAGCATAACATTTGCCTCTTTCCCGGAATATGTGGAGTCCTACACCGTTGAAAACACATGTACCTATGCAGTGTCCTTCAATGGAAAGACGAGGTTTACCGTGGAACTCCCGAAGTCCATGACAAAGGAAGAGGTCGATGCCAAAGTCCGCTCTCTTGACCAGACACTGAAATACGTGGGGGACGGAAACATATTGAAGGTGATTGTCGTGCCGGGCAAGATTGTCAATATAGTAGTAAAATAGCATTCAGCCATGAAAAACTTTTTCTCAGCCTTCAGGGATTATGCAATCCTGACATTCGGACTTGTGATATATGTCCTTGCATGGACATCGTTCCTTATCCCGAATGGCATTGCCAGCGGAGGCGGTACAGGTCTTTGTACCATCATATATTTCGCGTCCAACGAGACTGTCCCTGTATCGGTATCATTCTTCATATTGAATGCTTTGCTGCTGATAATAGGGTTCATGGTTCTCGGAAAGGCATTCGGGATAAAGACCATCTATGCCATAATACTTTCTACGATACTGTTTGACATATTCCCGAGGTTTGACTGGACGGTCACTTTTGACGAGAAATTTCTCGTGGCAGTTGTCGGCGGTATCCTTGAGGCAGTGGGAATAGGAATAGTGCTCCTCAAGGGAGGCAGTACGGGAGGGACTGATATTGCCGCAATGATTGTCAACAAGTACTGGCCGGTGTCTCCGGGAAAAGTCTACCTGTACACGGACATATTCATCATAGCATCGATTCTCCTCATCCCGGGGAAGACAATCGAAGACATGATATATGGCTATATTGTGATGATAACCTTCTCTTTCATGGTGGATTTTGTGCTTCTCGGCCAGAAGTCCTCGGTGCAGGTCCTCATCTTTTCGTCCAAGTACAGGGAGATTGCGGACAAGATACTTACGATGGACAGGGGGGTTACGGCGCTGAAGTCCATGGGCTGGTATTCAAAGAACGACAGCATAGTGCTTCTTGTGATAGTCCGCAGGCATCAGTTGCATGACATAGTGTCGATAATAAAGGCAATTGACCATTCTGCATTCGTGTCGGTGTCATCTGCAAGTGATGTATATGGAGAAGGATTTGAGGAGATGAAGACAGGCCTGGACCTTAAGAAGAAGCAGAAGCCGCAGTTGCCTCAGGATTGACATTCAAACGGGATTGTACCATGCCTGCTCTGAAAAATACCATATGGACTACAATAAAGGAATACCTTTTTATTGTAACCGGCCTTCTCGCATACGTGCTTGGCTGGGCGATATTCCTGATTCCCAATAATCTCGTGGGAGGAGGGGTGTCCGGCCTGAGCGCCATCATCTACTATGCTACCGGTATCCAGATGGGATACTCATATCTTGTGATCAATGTTATCCTTCTTCTTGCCGGCTTCAAGATACTCGGGACAGGATTCGGGGGGAAGACCATATTTGCAATAGTCTTTGCTTCAGTCATGCTCAATATCCTGCCGCCCCTTATACCGGAGTACATATCGCAGGAACTTGCGGTGTCAAACGGGAAGATGCTGTGTACAATCATAGGCGGAGTATTGTCCGGTGTAGGGATAGGGATGTCCATTTCCAACGGAGGCAGCACTGGAGGCACCGACATCATTGCCCTTATCGTAGGGAAATTCAGGAACATCTCGCCCGGAAGGCTCATCCTTGCCATGGATGTGGTGATAATCCTGTCTTCAATGCTGTTCCCTTCTTATACGGCTTCCGGTGAGCTTGTGCCTTTCCCTGAAAAACTTGCGACGGCGGTGTACGGCCTTATACTTATCACGGTGTCAGGATATTCAGTCGATCTGTACCTGTCCGGCTCTAAGCAGTCTGTCCAGGTGATTATCTTCTCGTCCAGATACAAGGAGATTGCAGATGCCATTGTAGAGGACATGAAAAGGGGAGTGACTATCATACATGCCGAGGGCTGGTATACAAAAAAGGAGAGCCAGGTGATACTGGTCATGACGAGGAAGACAGACCTCAACCTGCTGCTGAGATATGTCAAGACAATAGATCCCGATGCGTTCCTCTCGGTGTCCACTGTCATGGGCGTTTTCGGCAAGGGCTTCGATACCATAAAGGTAAAGCCCGCGAAAGGAGGACGGAAAGCGGACCTCATGAAATGATGCCCCATGTCTGCGGTACATAAAAAGAGAAATTATCGCAAAAAAGAGAAAAATATGCAGTTCAGGCCTTTCCCGATGAATGCCGGGAAAGGCTTTTTATATAATTTTGTACAGGAATAATACCTGACGAAACTTATGAAGTATATTGTCAATGACGAATTTGCGGCGTATTGTATCGGGGCTGTTGTCACAATAGTGTATCTTCTTCTGGTCCTGGCGATATTCAAAAGAGACGGAGGCAGGAAAAATATAGGGCGCTTTACCTCATCTGTCGTGTTGATGTCTGTCTTCAGTGTTGTCCTGCTGCTTGTTACAGGCCTTCTGTCATACTCTTCACTATACAGTTCATCTGTTTTCGAACTTGCCATTCCTGTGGCTGCCCTCCTTGCCTGTAATGCCGGGACCTCTCTTCCTCCGGTGAACCTTCCGGCTGTGGCCGTGTCAGCCATATCTTTCATACTTGTCCTGATGATTGCTGTCTTCAGACCGTCATTCTGGCCTGGTGCGTTCTGGATGGCCGATGCAGTGGCCTGTCTTCCTGCCGTTACATCCATGCTTGTCCTTTTGTCCTGTGCCGCAAATCTTGTATACTGCCTTTCTGATTTCAGGGAACTTGTGAGGACTGCGACAGCCAGAAAATACGTGTCTTCCCTGGTCTCCCTGATGTATCCGGTATTTTATATGTCCCTGCTTCTTTTTTCAGCCGCCTCTTTCATTATGGATGGCATTGCACATAGCATATGTTCAGGCATTTGTCTTATTGCCATGCTTGTGCTGCATATATTCCTGTGCCTGAAGACGGCAGGCGGCAAGGTCTTTGTCCTGTGCCGGCGTCTTGAAATGGAACTCGAGGCTGCGGCAAAGATTCAACTCGCCGCCCGGACTGGAGACCGGGCACGCATGGAACCGGGCTATGAATCAATGTATGCAAAGATTGAGGCGCTATTTGCCGAAAGAAAGCCTTTTCTGGACGGGGACCTTACCATAGGGGACATTGCAAGGAGCCTGTACACCAATAAACTTTATGTCTCCAAGGCTATAGGTATGTGCACGGGCAGGAATTTCTGCCAGTACGTCAACCTGCACAGGATACATTATTCGATGGAACTCTTCAAGTCTGATCCTCATCTGAAAGTAAGCCAGCTTGCAGCAATGTCCGGATTCCATTCCGTAGCGTCTTTCAACATGTCCTTCAGGCTGTTCATGAATGAATCCCCGAGCGAATGGTGCAGAAGGAACAGGTCTGTCAGGGGCTGATACAGGTTGCCAGTTTGAGAAACTAAGATTATATTTGCCCAAAATTGATATTATGGCAGACGAGAAAATCATTTTTTCAATGAATGGGGTGGGAAAGACACTCCCGCATAACAACAAGGTAATACTCAAGGATATATATCTCTCGTTCTTTTATGGCGCAAAGATAGGTATCATAGGCCTTAACGGCTCGGGTAAGTCTACGCTCATGAAGATTATAGCAGGGGTGGAGACTTCATATCAGGGTGAGGTAGTATGGGCACCGGGCTATTCTGTCGGATATCTTGAGCAGGAGCCACAGATGGATCCCGGGAAGACTGTGATCGAGGTAGTCCAGGAGGGGGTGCAGGAAGTGATGGATCTTCTCAAGGAATATGAGGAGGTCAACATGAAGTTCGCCGAACCGATGTCTGACGACGAGATGAATGCCCTGATAGAGCGGCAGGGAGAACTTACTGAAAAGATCGAACATTGCGGAGGGTGGGAAATTGACTCCAAACTGGAGCGTGCAATGGACGCCTTGCAATGTCCTCCGTCCGATGCCCCGGTATCTACCCTCAGCGGAGGGGAGCGCAGAAGGGTGGCATTGTGCCGTCTTCTTCTCAGACAGCCTGACGTACTTCTGCTGGATGAGCCTACCAACCATCTGGACACCGAAAGTATCCAGTGGCTCGAAGAGCATCTGAGACAGTACAAGGGGACAGTCATAGCCGTTACCCACGACCGATATTTCCTTGACAATGTGGCCGGGTGGATTCTGGAACTCGACAGAGGGGAAGGGATACCGTGGAAAGGCAACTATTCTTCGTGGCTTGAGCAGAAGAGCAACAGGCTCGCCATGGAGGAAAAGCAGGAGAGCAAGAGACGCAAGACTCTCGAACGGGAACTGGAATGGGTGAGGATGGCTCCGAAGGCGCGTCATGCCAAGTCCAAGGCCCGTCTTGGAGCCTATGAGAAACTTGTGGGAGAAGATGGCCGCGAGAAGGAGTCGAGCCTTGAGATATTTATCCCGAACGGCCCGAGGCTTGGCAACAAGGTGATTGAGTTCAATGATGTCTCAAAGTCTTTCGGGGACAGACTCCTGTTCGAGCATCTGAGTTTTGTCCTTCCTCCGGCAGGAATAGTCGGAGTCATCGGTCCCAATGGGGCGGGAAAGACCACGTTGTTCAGGCTGATAATGGGGCTTGAGAAGCCGGATACCGGGACAATTACCATAGGCGAGACTGTCCGGCTTGCATATGTTGATCAGCAGCATAAGAGTATAGACCCTGACAAGACGGTATATGAGACAATCTCTGACGGCCTTGATTTCATAAAACTCGGGAAAAGGGATGTGAATGCGAGGGCATATGTATCGAGATTCAATTTTTCCGGTGCCGATCAGGAAAAACTCTGCGGAATACTCTCTGGAGGAGAACGGAACAGGCTTCATCTCGCCCTTACACTGAAAGATGAAGGGAATGTCCTGTTGCTTGACGAGCCTACAAATGATGTTGACGTCAATACGATCCGCGCCCTGGAGGAGGGGCTAGAGAATTTTGCCGGCTGTGCTGTGGTGATATCGCACGACCGCTGGTTCCTTGACAGGATTGCCACCCACATCCTTGCATTTGAGGGCGATTCCCAGGTATATTTCTTTGAAGGCTCCTATTCCGAATACGAGGAGAACAAGAAAAGGCGTCTCGGCAATGAGGAGCCTAAGAGGTTCAAATACAAGAAACTCGTGGAGTAGCCAGGTGGATGTAGAGGCCGGTATGATTTCCCTGAAATAGACTGGTTCACATATCGGTATATGCTTTCTTGAGGGCATGGGCATCTGTTCCCGTGCCCGGAGCGGCATCACACTGGACGTTGCCTGCAATCAGAAATTGAAGTACCTTGCGGCATTGTTGTATGAGATGTCTCTCACCATCTGGTGTATAAATGGCATTTCGCTTTTCGGGAGTTTCCCTTTTGCCAGGTCTTCTCCTATGACGCTGCACAGGATGCGGCGGAATTACTCGTGGCGCGGATAAGAGAGGAAACTGCGGGAATCGGTAAGCATCCCGACAAAGCGGCTGAAAAGCCCGAGGGCAGATAGCGCATTCATCTGCTTGCGCATGCCGTCTTCCTGGTCGAGGAACCACCATCCGGAGCCTAACTGCATCTTTCCGGGAACAGACCCGTCGTTGAATGTATAGGCCATTGTGGCGAACACTTCATTGTCCTTCGGATTGAGGTTGTACAGGATGGTCTTGGCCAGCCTGTCCTCAGAAGCGAGCCTGTTGAGGAATTTGTGGCCGGAAGCAGCGCACTGTACATCGTGTATGGCGTCATATCCTGTGTCCGGGCCGAGTATGCCGTACATCCTTGTGTTGTTGTCGCGGATGGCGCCGATGTGGAACTGCTGTACCCAGCCTTTTTCCCAGTCCATCCTTGCGAAGTCCAGCAGTATCGCACTTCTGAATTTCAGTATTTCTTCCTGTGTGATATCTTCTCCTCTGAGCCCTTTCCTGAATATCGTATCGATCTCCTCTGTCTCAAAATCTTCCGCATAGAAATTTTCAAGGCCGTGGTCTGAGAGACGGCATCCCATCGAGTCGAAGAAGTCATGACGTTTTCTCAGCGCATCAAGCAGATCCTGATAGCCAGTTATCTGTACTCCGCTTACTTCCGCAAGCCGGGAGATATATTCTCCGTATCCAGGTTTTTCAATGGCCATGGACTTGTCAGGCCTCCATGCCGGAAGCACTCTGACCCCGAACGGGTGTTCGGCAATGTGCCTGTGGTATTCAAGGGAGTCGACAGGGTCGTCTGTCGTGCAGACAACCTTGACATCGAATCTTTTCATAAGGGCCTGTCCCCTGTATTCCTCTGTCTGGAGTTTTTCAGTACATTCGTCGTATATCGCACGGGCCGTCCGCGGGCTGAGCAGGTCGTATATCCCGAATACCCTTGCGAGTTCAAGATGTGTCCAGTGATATAGCGGGTTGCGCATAGTGTATGGCACCGTTTCCGCCCATTTCTCGAATTTTTCATAACTGCTCCTCTTCCCGGTTATGAATTCTTCCGGCACTCCGTTTCCACGCATTGCACGCCATTTATAATGGTCTCCTCCAAGCCAGACTTCCGTCAGATCCCTGAACTGGTGGTTCTCGGCTATCATTTTCGGCACGAGGTGGCAATGATAGTCTATTATAGGCATCTTCTCCGCACTTTCGTGGTACAGTTCCCTTGCATAGTCATTTGTGAGCATGAAATCATCATTGATGAATTTCCTGTCCCTTATAACGTCAATGTTGTCTTTGACTTTTGTCAGAATATCCATGGCATCAGTTTTATTTATGTTTGCAAATATCGGTCAGGCCGGTGGCTTTACATATGACTTTTGTACAAAAATCATTGAAAAATTGTCAATCCGGTGTAAATATATAAAAAATCCGTGAACGGACACGGAAATTTTGTACATTTGCTGCCGTCACCCGGGATGATTGCCGGCCATGAGACGCCGGCAATGCGGAGATGACATATATGGAAACTGATAATCTGACAATATTATGGAAAGACTTGACAGAAAGACGGCACAGGTACGGAAGTACCCGGAGAAGGTAATCCAGTTCGGGGAAGGCAATTTCCTCAGGGCATTTGTGGACTGGATCATATGGAATCTTGACAGGAAGACCGGTTTCAATGGAGGGGTCGTTGTAGTCCAGCCCATAGAAAAGGGGATGGTGGACATGCTTAACTCCCAGGACGGGCTGTACCATCTCAACCTTCAGGGGATGGACAAGGGCCGGCCGGTGGACTCAATAGATCTGATAGATGTCATATCCAGGGGAATAAATCCATATGTGGACTTCGATGAATATCTTAAACTTGCCGAAAACCCGGATATGCGCTTCATCATTTCCAATACGACTGAGGCGGGGATTGCCTTCGACCCATCATGCCGTCTTGAGGACAGGCCTGCGTCATCTTATCCGGGGAAACTCACCCAACTCCTCTATCACAGGTACAGATATTTCGGAGGGGATGTCTCTAAAGGGTTCATAATCTTTCCTTGCGAACTCATCTTCCTGAACGGCAAGGAACTCAAAAAATGCATCAGCCAGTATATAGACCTGTGGCACCTCGGGGACGGTTTCCGGGAATGGTTCGGGCAGGCATGCGGGGTGTATTGCACGCTTGTCGACCGTATTGTGCCAGGATATCCGAAGGATACGATTGATGAGATACACAGGCGTATAGGGTATGATGACCACCTTGTCGTAAAGGCAGAAATCTTCCACCTGTGGGTGATAGAGGCTCCGGAAGAGGTGGCGCAGGAGTTCCCGGCGGACAAGGCTGGACTGAACGTCCTTTTCGTCCCGAGCGAGGCTCCGTATCATGCAAGGAAAGTAACCTTGCTGAACGGCCCGCATACCGTGCTTTCCCCTGTCGGCTATCTTTCAGGCCTGGATACCGTCAAAGAATGTGTAGAAGACCCTCTTATAGGGAAGTATGTCAGGAAGGTGATGTTTGACGAACTTATCGAGACGCTTGACCTGCCGGAAGCAGAACTCAGACAGTTTGCGGACGATGTACTTGAAAGGTTTGTCAACCCGTATGTAAAGCATTTTGTCACAAGCATCATGCTCAATTCCTTCCCTAAATTCAGGACTCGTGACCTGCCTGGCCTGAAGACGTATCTTGACAGGAAAGGTTCTCTCCCGCAAGGACTCGTTCTCGGCCTTGCCGGAATCATTACCTATTATAAAGGAGGATATCGCGGTGATACAATGATTGTTCCCGCAGACGATGAGGCTACACTTGTTCTCCTCAGGTCGTTGTGGGAGACAGGGGATGTCAGGAAAGTGGCGGAAGGAGTGCTCGGTGCTGAGTCTCTATGGGATGAAGATCTGCGCAGGATACCCGGCCTTGCCGACATGCTGACGGAAATGCTGGGGCTTATACAGGATAAAGGCATGCGTGCCGCAGTAGAAACTGTCGTCAAATGATATGGAATGGCAAAGTTCATCAGAATAAATATAGCGGACAATGTCGCTGTCGCAGTCTCGGACGCGGCAAAAGGAGAGTCCTGTCTTGTAGACGGGGCCGCACTCGTGGCCGTTGACGATATACCGGCCGGGCATAAGATTGCCCTGAAAGATTTTACTGCAGGGGAAAACGTGATAAAATACGGCTATCCGGTAGGGCATGTGACACGGCCTGTGTCAAGAGGCAGTCTTATAGACCATAATAATCTCAAGACCAATCTTGACGGTATCCTGGACTATGTATATTGCCCTAAGGCACCGTCTCTTCCGCATGCTGAGGTAAAGGCTACATTTAAGGGCTACAGGCGTGCTGACGGAGGTGTCGGTATCAGGAACGAACTCTGGATTATCCCTACGGTGGGTTGTGTCAACGGTGTTGTGCAGCAACTTCAGAAGCGTTTTTCCGAAGAATTGCCGGCATGGCCTGCACTTGACCGTGTGGTGGCATTCCCCCATAATTATGGCTGTTCCCAACTTGGGGATGACCACGAGAATACAAGGAAGATACTTGCGGATATGGTGCATCATCCCAATGCCGGTGGTGTGCTTGTAGTGGGGCTCGGGTGTGAAAACAATCAGTTGGCGGCTTTCAGGGAACTCGTGGGCAGTACTGACGGGGACAGGGTCATGTATATGGAAGCGCAGAAAGTCCCGGGTGATGAGGTGGAATACGGCCTTGCCCTTCTCCGCAGGATTGCGGCGGCCTCTGCAGCTGACCGGAGGGAAGAGGTGTCTGTCAGTGAGTTGAAGGTAGGTCTCAAATGCGGCGGCTCTGACGGTTTCTCGGGTATCACTGCCAATCCTCTTCTCGGCCGTTTTTCAGACTGGCTTATTGCCAGGGGCGGTACGGCCGTCCTGACAGAAGTGCCGGAAATGTTCGGGGCGGAGACCCTTCTGATGTCAAGGTGCAGGGACAGGGAGACATTTGACAAGACTGTGCATCTGATAAATGATTTCAAGGAGTATTTCATGAAGAACGGGCAGCCTGTCTATGAGAATCCGTCTCCCGGCAACAAGGCCGGCGGGATATCGACTCTTGAAGAAAAGTCGCTCGGATGCACACAGAAATCAGGCAGGTCGCAGGTAGTTGATGTCCTGAGGTATGGCGAGCGTCTCAAGCGGAAAGGACTGAATCTTCTGAGTGCTCCGGGCAATGACCTGGTTGCATCTACCGCCCTTGCTGCATCGGGCTGTCAGATGGTGCTGTTCACTACAGGCCGCGGGACACCGTTCGGAACATTCGTCCCTACCATGAAAATATCTACCAACAGCAGGCTGGCTGCGTCAAAGCCGCAGTGGATAGATTTCGATGCCGGAGTCGTGA
>JADILX010000047.1 GCA_017695025.1 Candidatus Cryptobacteroides excrementavium | reverse complement strand
GTACTGGTCTGCGGACTCTTCAGCATGACCGGCCCGGAAGTCTGCACCGGGGCTGACAATGAGATGCGGCAATACCGCTGCGAAAGCAGTTTCATTCTGAACGGCAATCCATCCCAAAAATACGTTGACTGGAATACACCTGTGCTCACATCTGCAGGTACCGAGATAATCAGCGAAAGAAACCAGTCCCAGGGAAATTCACAGAGAAATACAAGCACAATAAAACTGCCGGCCAGGGACAACACGATGCTCAAGGCTGGTAAAATATTGAATACAAGTGATTTATATGACTACGGGAGCCAGATGCTGCTCTTCCCTTCCGGGATGAGGTCCTCGGCTCACCGGCTGATAATATTCAGGAAACTGGTCATTTAGAATTCTTTCCGTCTCCAGATGCTGTGCCCGCCGTATGATTTAGGGCAACACCACGTTCAATCAACTAAAATCCAACAATTTACAGACAAATTAAAGCAAAAGAAGATGGAAAAGGAATTCAGCAGAGTACATTCTGCAACAGACATAACAGTTTCAGTCATATTGCTGGCAGCCGGATGCGTACTGGTTGCCATGCCGACATCGGTACCGGTGAATATTCTCGGTTTCTTCCTTATAATTACCGGACTCGTGCTTGCACTTGTCCTGCGTACAGGCTACAAGGACAAGGAAACCGGGGAAAGGTTCCGCAAAAAAGAAAGGTTCTTCCCTGCCCACTGCAAGGATTCCATATCAAAGGCTCTTGCCTCATCTCCGGACAATATAGATTTCAACGAGGAGAACAAGGGCAACGGGCTCAGGCTCGACACCTGGTACAACAGCAAGACCGGACATGTGTTTGTCCGTCTGTATGAATACATCCCGTACAGATACCAGCCATGTACCGCTGTCATTGCCACAGATATGGAAAAGGCCGGGAAACTGACCAGATAACATGACTACAAATTTAAACATCTGACAAATGGTACTACAGATTCTGACCCTTATCGGTGCTCTGGGAATGTTCCTCTACGGAATGAACACGATGAGTTCCGGCCTGCAGAAAGCAGCAGGAGAAAAACTGAGGAATTTCCTCGCGGCTATGACATCAAATCCTGTCAAGGGAGTGCTTACAGGGCTCGGAATCACTGCCATCATACAGTCATCGAGCGCCACCACCGTCATGGTGGTGGGCTTTGTGAATGCAGGCCTCCTGACTCTGACGCAGGCCGTAGGTGTGATCATGGGTGCAAACATCGGCACGACGGTCACGGCATGGCTTATCTCACTGCTCGGATTCAAGATGGACATCTCCATCCTCTCCATTCCGCTCATGGCAGCAGGATTTATCTGCTCGATGGCAAAAAAGAGCAGGACGAAGAATATCGGGGAGTTCATCATCGGCTTCTCCCTGCTTTTCCTCGGACTCTCATTCATGAAAGAATCCGTTCCTGATCTCGAGACTCATCCGGAAGTGCTTTCATTCATTTCCACATGGACAGGCTTCGGATTCGGCTCAGTCCTCATATTCCTTGCTTTCGGCACCATTCTCACCCTTGTGCTCCAGTCGTCCAGCGCCACGATGGCCCTGACCCTCATAATGCTCAACATGGGGTGGATCCCGTTTGAAATGGCCGCTGCAATGGTGCTCGGAGAGAACATAGGCACTACGATTACCGCCAATATTGCTGCCGCTGTCGGGAATGTACAGGCAAAACGTGCTGCAATAGCACACACAATGTTCAATGTATTCGGTGTGATCTGGGCACTGGCGCTTTTCAAGCCGTTCCTCGCATTCATCGGAAAAATCATCTCCCTGTTCGGCTATCCTGATCCTACCGTCACCTCCTTTGCAGGAGAAATCGGCGGAGAGCAGACTCCTGCGTCCACAGCCGCACTCTATGGGGTCTCAATGCTCCACACAATGTTCAACCTCATCAATACATGTGTGCTGATATGGTTCATACCATGGATTGTAAAGACTGTACAATGGATCATAAAAGGCCATTCAAAGCCTGAGGAAGAGTCGTTCAAACTCAAGTACATCAATGCCGGCCATCTCGCCACAGCCGAAATAGCCATCGAACAGGCAATGAAGGAGATCGTGCATTTCTCAGAAATATCCAGGAAAGGCCTGGGATATGTCAGACTGGCAATAAATGAGCAGGATCCGGACAAATTCGAGGAATACCGCCAGAAACTTGTCAAATATGAGGAGATTTCCGACAGGATTGAATATGAGATAGCATCCTTCATGAACGCCCTGTCCAAGGAGGATATCAGCGAAGACACCAAGGCACAGATAAGATCCATGTACAAGATAATCAGTGAACTTGAAAGTCTCGGTGACTCCGGTGAGGCCATAAGCAGGATATTGTCAAGGAAAAACGCACACAGCCAGTCTTTCGACAAGGATGAACTCGTCAAGTTGAACAGGCTTACTGATATGGTGGACAAGGCATATGAAGCCATGATCACCAACCTGAATACCGGCTACGGCAACCTCAAGGACATCACGAATGCATATGACGCCGAACAGAATATCAATGAGATGCGCAATACTCTCAGGGAACAGGAAATCGTCAATATAGAGCATAACGGAAGTAATTATCAGACCAGCATGTACTATATGGACGTGATCTCCCAGCTTGAGACCATGGGCGACTTCATGATAAACGTGTCCCAGGCCCTTATGAAGAACAACGACAGGTAAGACAACATATGTCGCGGAAGAAAAAGGAAATCATACTTGAAGGCGTAAGGATAGAATCGGTTGCTGCCGAGGGGAATGCCATCGCAAGAGTGGACGGGACAGTATTGTTCGTCCCTTTTGCGGTTCCCGGTGACATTGTGGATGTGAGGGTGACGAAAAAGAAAAAGAACTATATGGAGGGTGTCATTCTCCGTATGGTATCCCCCTCGCCAGACAGGCTTGAGCCATTCTGCAGCCACTTCGGAGTGTGCGGCGGATGTAAATGGCAGCCGCTTCCCTATCAGATGCAACTCGAGGCAAAGCAGCAGCAGGTATATGACCAGCTCGTCCGCATCGGGCATCTCGATATACCTGAGATACAGCCAATAATCCCGTCTGAAAAAACTGTATATTACCGCAACAAACTTGAATTCACATTTTCAAGAAGAAGATGGATTGAAACTTCGGAAGATCCGGAGAATATTCCTCCTGAAGACAGGTGCGGCCTCGGATTTCATGTCGGGAGATTTTTTGACAAGGTGCTTGACATCCGCCATTGCTGGCTGCAGCGGGACCCGTCCAATGCCATCAGACTTTTCATCAAGGCATATGCCCTCAGGAACGGACTGGAATTCTTTGACATAAGGGAGCATACAGGTTTTCTCAGGAACATGTTCATCCGCACTGCTGAAAACGGGGACGTAATGCTCATCATGTGTTTTGCCTGCGAAGACAGGCCTGCCATTGAGGCTCTTCTGGACTCTGTGTCGGCCGAATTTCCGCAGATAGTATCCCTATATTATGTCATCAACGGAAAGGCGAATGACTCTATCTCGGATCTCGAATGCATCCTTTACAAAGGCCAGGAAGCCATATATGAAGAAATGGACGGCCTCAGATTCAAGATAGGGCCAAAATCTTTCTATCAGACGAATGCCGGACAGGCCTACAGGCTGTACTGTACGGCCCGTGAATTTGCAGGACTCAGCGGCAACGAAGTTGTATACGATCTATATACGGGAACCGGTACCATAGCACAATTCGTCTCTGGAATGGCGTCCAAAGTGATAGGGATAGAATATGTCCCGGAAGCCATAGAGGACGCAAAAGCCAACGCAGAAGCCAACGGTATCACCAACTGTGAATTCTACGCAGGTGACATGAAAGACATGCTTACGGCCGGATTCATCGCGGAACACGGAAAGCCGGATGTCATTATCCTTGACCCTCCACGCGCCGGGATACATCCGGATGTGGCTAAAGTGATACTTGATACAGCGCCATCTAAAATAGTATATGTCAGTTGCAATCCTGCTTCGCAGGCACGCGATCTTGCCATACTTTGCCAGAAATACAGGATAACTGCCGTATGCCCGGTCGACATGTTCCCGCATACACACCATGTAGAAAATGTTGCGGCCCTGGAACTGGCCTGACGGGAATCCTGCTGTCCGGCATCGCACAGATGCTGAATCCGCTATGCAAGTTTCTCGCAGTACAGCCTCCCCTGCTCCATGCGTACTATCCTGACTGTCTCTCCCTTAAGGGCAAAGCCATAAGTCATGGTGGCTTCATGGATACGGCCGTCGCATACGACTTTTCCCGACGGCATCATGTCGGAAAAGACTTTTGCCTCACGCCCTTTGAGGCTTTCATCTGCTGAAGGCACTCCAATATAGCCGTCCTTCTCGTCAAGGGATTTTCTCAATGCGATGTAGTCGAATGACCTTGTGGTGTAGAGCCAGCGGACGAGAAGCACCCCTCCGGCAAGACCGGCAAATGCGGATATAATCACAATTCCTGCCGGTATGAGTACAGGAGTGATGTCAAACTTCCCGTCGGAAGTGAACAGTTCGGAATTGTCCACCATGGCAAAGGCAAGTGCAAGCACGACAGATGCGATACCGGCAATGCCGCTGACCCCGAATCCCGGGAAAACGAATATCTCAAGGCCTATCAGTATAAGGCCTGCCACGAAAAGCAATATCTCCCAGTTCTGGGCAAGGTTCTCTACATACAGAGGGGCAAAATACAGGAGCGCCCCTACTATAGCAGTCACAAGAGGGAGCCCGATGCCGGGTGTGCGGATCTCGACATATATCCCGCCTATGATCATCATCAGGAAAATAGACTGCAAAAACGGATTAAGGAGTATCTGCACAAGTTTCTCTATCCATGTCAGTTCCATGTTCACTATCTTCCACGTGACTGCGCCATCTTGCCCTGTCCCCGAAGCAACAGTCTTGGCAACTTCCTCAATATCAGCGCATATGCCTTCACAATATCCCGCCCCGGCTGCTTCTTCAGGAGTGAGGCTGAGAACGTGCACCGTATCCACCATGGCTTCGGCTACAGCAGGATTCCTGCCGTTCATCTCCGCTGTTGAGCGCATCATCCCCCGCATGAAAGACTGGTATTTTTCAGGCATCACCTCTCCGGTCTGACTGACTACGGTTGCGGCCCCTATCGAACTGCCGGGACTCATGTATATGGAATCACATGCTATGCTGATAAGGGCTCCGGCAGAGGCTGCCTGAAGGTTGACATACGCTACGACAGGGATTCTGCTCCTGAGGATGGCACTTCTGATGCTGTCTGCCGCATCCACTGCCCCTCCATATGTGTCTATGTCGAGAATGACATAGTCCGCACCTGACTCAGAGGCCTTCTGAAGCCCCTTGGAGACAAGACGTTCTGCTGCGCGGTCAATATCCGCATCGAGCCTTATACGATAGAAAGAAAGTTCCCTTGAGACTGTGTCCCGCGCTTCGGAAGCCGCCAGTACGGATACAGGCATGGCCGCCAGCAGGATTAAAGCCAGAGAATAGAGATAATGTTTCATGGTGAATCCGGTTGTGTATGCAAAATTAACAGAATTTCAGAACCTTTAGTGCTCTCCGGAAGACTTTTTTAACAGAAATGGGCAATGTCTTGGCGATATTTTATTAACTTTGCAAAATTCGAGTTATAGGAAATGGGGAAACTTTACGACGAACTGGCCAAAGACTACAGGGTCAAGGAAGGGCTTAAGACCTGCATTAACTGCGGGACCTGCACTGCCATATGCCCTGCAGCCGAATTCTACAGATACGATCCGAGGAGAATCGTGGACATCGTCCAGAGCAAGGATGATGCAGAGATTGAAAAACTCCTTAAGAGCGATGTCATATGGTATTGCGGCGAATGCATGTCATGCGTCACAAGATGTCCGCGCAAAAACGCCCCTGGACTTGTCATCATGGCTCTGCGGAACCTTTCGGCAAGGCTCGGATATTTTGTATGCTCCGAAAAGGGACGCCAGTTGTACCCGCTTACAAAGATGCTCACCGGAAACATTCTCAACTACGGATATTGTGTCTATCCGGAGACTTTCAGATGGGAAGACCATCCTGAATCGGGCCCGGTCATGAAGTGGCATCTTGAACATCTGAAGGACTCATTTGCCCGTGTCGGGGCGAACTATCAGGGTGAAGGGCCGGGAATCCTCCGTAAAATCCCGCAGGAGTCTCTCGACGAACTCAAAAGCATCTTTGACGTCACCGGAGGCACTGAAAGGATAGAGACAGTCTACAGATATTCAGAAGAAAAAGCCCGCGAGATGGGAATGGACATGGATGAATATCTGGAAGAGACTTCAACCCGCATATCACCGGGACATTTCAACAATGAAGAATAAGGCAACAGGAAATGATATATCAAGGCAAACAGAAAATATGGGCGGACTATCAGAAAGAAATTCCTGATGACCACTGGTTCTATGTGAGAAGTTGTATCAGGCAGAACTTTTTCCCGGGGGCAGAGAAGATGTTCCTCGAAATATGCCGCAATGTGCTTCACAAGGACTTCTATGAGACGGCAAGCCATACCACATGCGGAGGCATTGCATATCACTGCGATACAATCCCCCAGGAGACGGTGATGACAATAGTTGCCAGACAGTTCGCCCTGATGACGGAAGCCGGATATGAAAATTATGTGGCCTCATGCATCACATCATTCGGGAACTACATTGAAATCCTCGAGACATGGAATGAATTTCCGGAACTTGAGGCAAAGATACGCGAGATGCTCTGGAAGGCTTGCAGACGTGAATTCAACAAGCCTAAATATCTTGCCCACGCAAGTGACCTCATATACAAATACAGAAACCTCATTGCAGAAAAGGCCCGCTACAGGCTCGTCAACCGGCATACCGGAGAACCTCTGAAAGTAGTCGAGCACATCGGATGCCATTATTCCAAGATGTTCCCGTCAAAAGGGGTCGGCGGCGCCGAATATCCTTATGTCCTCTGCGGTATGGTGGAGTCATGGGGAGGAAACGTCATCGACTATCCGGAACGCCGCCATTGCTGCGGCTACGGTTTCAGGCAATACCACGTGAGGGCCAACAGGGGCTATTCCATATCGAATACCCATAAGAAATTCGAGTCTATGGAGCCTTACCATCCGGACATGATTATCACCAACTGCCCGGGCTGCCCGTATTTCATGGACAGATGGCAATATGCGATAGCCGAAATGGAAGGAAAGACTTACGGGGAAAACGGGTTCGGAATACCGGTATTCACCTACGAGGAGGTTGCCGGACTTGTCCTCGGCTACGACCCATGGGATCTCGGGCTTCAATTGCATCAGGTTGCGGTCGAGCCTCTCCTCGACAAGATGGGCATCGAATATGACCCTGCAAGAAAATATGAAGGTCTCAACAGGAAAGATATCCTCAGGCCGGAACTTCCGGGTGTGCTCAGATGCTGCTGAGCCACAGCCTGACAGGACAGGAGAACCAAAAACATGTAAAGATGAAAGAGAACATCCTCATAATAGGCGGAGGGATAGCAGGTCTTGAAGCCGCCTCCCAACTGCTGAAACTCGGCTACAACCCTATCATCGTGGAAAAGAGCGACCATCTCGGAGGGCATGTTGCAGAGTGGAACAGGCTGTTCCCGGACATGACTCCGGCTGAAGACGCCGTTGCAAGGCTTGTCTCCGGGACCACGGAGGCAAACATCTTCCTGAATACGGAGATAGCCTTTGTCAACAGGCTGAAAGACAGTTACAATATAATGCTCACCAACGGCATATCCATCATCACGAGGATTCTGCTCTTTGCCACCGGATTTTCGTTGTTCGACGCATCAAAAAAAGAGGAATACGGCTACGGTGTCTACAACCAGGTCATGACGAACGCAGACCTCGAACGGTGGTTCAACACCGGCTATGATGAAAGGATACCAGAAGAAGGGCCGGAAGCAATGGGGTTTGTGCATTGCGTGGGCTCACGAGACGAAAAGGCAAGGAACTCCCAATGCTCGAAAGTCTGCTGCATCACTGCAGTAAAGCAGGCCATCGAGATGAAACAGAAGTTTCCCCAGGCGATGGTCTACTGCTTCTATATGGACCTGAGGATGTTCGGGAAAAAATATGAGGATTTCTATATAAGCGCACAGCGGGACTACGGGGTACGCTTCATCAGGGGCCGGGTGTCGGAAGTCAGCGAAAATATCGACGGCAGGCTTATCGTCAAGGCAGAAGACACACTGTCCGGGAAACCGGTAAAAGTCACTCTCGACCTGCTTGTACTGATGTCAGGCATAGTGTGCAACCCGGGAATCTGCAAGACGGCAGGACAACTGTCTCTCCCGATAGACTCTGACGGGTTCCTGAAAAGCCGGGACAATATCATGGACATCACTGACTCTTCCAAGGAAGGGATATTCTATGCCGGCGCATGTACCGGGCCGAAAACAGTACCAGAAACACTTGCTGAAGCCAGATCAGCGGCACTCGGTATCCATAACTATATTTTAAACGGAATGAAATGATGGATTTCGGCTTCAAAATATCACCGAGTTCTGCCGTCAATCTGGACAATGCCGACCTCACCCTCTACAACCGGCTCTGTGAAGTGGAGCCGGACATCACAAGATGCATGGCCTGCGGTTCCTGCACTGCGACATGCCCTGCAAACAGGTTCTCCGGCATGAGCATGAGAAAGACTATTCTCGACCTCCAGAGAGGGAAAGGGAAAGAAGTGGTGAAAATGCTTTCCAACTGCATGCTGTGCGGCAAATGCTCAATGGTATGCCCGAGAGGCATCAATACCAGGCACCTGATATTGTCCATCTGCAAACTGTATAAGGAGGAATGACGTGAGAGAGAGATTTCTGACAGGATACAACGATTTCGTGCTGCCGTTCATGATAGGAATGATATTCATCCTGTCATATTGCGTCATCGGTCTTGTACGCATCATACTGCAACTTCCGAAAGAAGACAGGAAAAAGTTTTTCATATCCCTTGTCACCCCGAAGACGATAGCAAAGAATATCCGGGATATCTTCTGCGACTGCCTTTTCCATGTAAAACTGTGGAAGCGCAACAAACTTCTCGGCTATATGCATTCCAGCATAGCATTCGGCTGGTTCATGCTCATCGTCATAGGCCATATCGAAGTATTCCTCTATGTACCGCACCGCGCGAAACTTTTCTATTACCCTATATTCTTCAGATATTTCGTTGCGGAGACGGAAAGCACAATGAGAGGGGCGTTCTTCTTCTTCCTGATGGATTTCTTCCTGCTGATGGTACTCAGCGGCATATTCCTCGCCATGTTCAAGAGAATCCAGTCCAAGGTCTTCGGCATGAGGAGGACGACCAACCCGAGTTTCCTCGACCTTGTAGGACTATACTCGCTATGGGCCATATTCCCTCTCAGGCTGCTCGCCGAAGGATTTACTGCAGACATAAGCGGCGGTTCATTCCTTACAAAATCTCTCAATTATGTGCTCAACTCATTCCTGAGCGACCACACCAACATGCTGCCGGCCTGGTGGGCATATTCATGTGCCCTCGGGGTATTCTTTATCGTGCTTCCGTTCACGAGATATATGCACATCCCGGCAGAGATACTGCTGATTCCGCTGAGGAATGCAGGTATCAGGATAAAGAATGCAAGGAAAGGATTTGCAAAGGCGGAAGTCTACTCCTGTCCAAACTGCGGACTATGTATCGATGCATGCCCGATGGGTGTCATGAAGACCCATATCAAGGATACTACGGTGTATCTCAACAGGCAGATCAGAAGAGGGAATGAAAAACGCATCGAAGAGATAAGCGACAAATGCCTGCTGTGCGGGAAATGTACGGCAATATGCCCTGTCGGTGTGGAAGGAGACAAGTTGAGGATAGCCCAGAGGTCGATACGCAGATATGCGCTCAACCCTGACTATTCGAATATCAGTACATCCCTTCTTCCTGTGTCGGACGGAAACAGAGATGCCGTCAAGCCGGCCGGTGAGGAGAAAGTCCTGTACTACGCCGGATGCATGACAGCGCTGACCCCGGTGATAAGGAAAGCCATGGAGTCCCTGCTCACCAAGGCCGGTGTCAGATACGACCTCATGGACAAGGACGGAGGGCTGTGCTGCGGAAGGCCGATGATGATGGCAGGACGTCTTGACCAGGCAAGGCAGATGATTGACAAGAACACAGAAATCATCATGTCTTCCGGAGCGCATACACTCCTGCTCACCTGTCCGATATGCTACAGGATTTTCAAGGAAAAATACATCCTTCCTGGAATCGAAGTCATCCATCATACAGAATATTTAGCCAGACTCATCAGTGACGGCAAATTGAAAATAAAGAAAGATGACGCCAGATACGTCTTTCATGACCCGTGCGAACTCGGCCGGGGCTGCGGTATATATGAGCAGCCGAGAGAGGCACTTTCATTTGCCGGGAATGTAGTGGAAGCGGCAAAGAACAGGAAGGAGAGCATCTGCTGCGGCGGCAGCCTCGGAAGCCTTACCCTTGGCTTTGAAAAACGGAAGGCAATGACAGAAAATGCACTTTCCAACCTTGTTGTTCAGTCTCCGGACGTCATTGTCACTGCGTGCCCTCTTTGCAGGAGCACATTCAGCAGATATGCCGACAGGCCTGTTGAGGACATAGCCGAGATTATTGATCATAAAACCCTTATATCATGACATTTACACCTGTTAAGTACAAACTCATGAACTGCGGGACAGGCAGGCTGTTTGAGGACGAAGGATGGACTCTGGCCGACCCGCAAGGAGACGCTCCTGCACTCGTGAGGGCAGTCTATGAAAAAAAGGAATTCGAATTGAGAAAAGACCTTGACGGATTCTATAAATTCGCCAACTGGCTCCCGATAAAAAGGACTCTGCTGCACTCCCATGTCCCTGTGACATTCAAAAGCAAGGGACTTGCCGGATATCTCGGTCTCGAAAACCTGTACATCACATTTTCAGGATATTTCCCGAAAATCGGAGCCAGAATGGAGACCTGTTCCTTCAAGGAGACTGAAGCCTATTCAGTATGTGCCCGTCTGCCTGAAGGCAATGACAGGATCCTCGTTGTCGCTTCTGCAGGAAATACTGCACGGGCCTTTGCCAAGGTATGTTCCGACAACAATATCCCGCTGCTGCTCTCCATACCGGAGGACAACATCTCAGCCCTGTGGTTCCACAAGCCATTGAACGACTGTGTAAAGATAATCGCTGCCCCATCCGGATGCGACTACTTCGATGCCATAGTCCTCGCGGACAAGGTATGCGAATCTCCGAAATTCATGGCTGAAGGAGGGGCTAAGAACATAGCACGCAGGGACGGTATGGGTACGACACTTCTTTCAGCCGTGGAAGTCATCGGACGTATTCCGGATGCATATTTCCAGGCCATCGGAAGCGGCACCGGTACAATCGCAGTCTGGGAAAACAATCTCAGGCTCATAGAGGACGGACGCTTCGGGAAACACAGGATGCGGCTCTATCCTTCCCAGAATGCGCCGTTTACCATCATGTATGATTCATGGAAAGCGCACTCGCGGAAACTTGTCCCGCTTTCGGCTGAGGAAGCGAGGGCACAGGCTGCAGAAATCAAGGCAAAGGTTCTTTCCAACAGAAAACCGCCATACTCACTGGCCGGTGGACTCTTCGACGCCATGAATGATGCTGGAGGCGACATGTTCAAGGTCACCAACGAGGAACTCGAGATATGGAAAGAAAGGTTCCTGAAACTCGAGGGCATAGACATATACTCTGCCGCCGCTGTAGCGGTAGCAAGTCTTGCACAGGCCGTAGAGAGCCAGGCAGTCAGGAAAGACGAGGTCATCATGCTCAACATCACAGGAGGCGGGGAATCCCTCACAAAAGAGCATCATGAGGTTGTATATGCAAAACCGCATCTCGTGCTTGACACATATCTGCCGGCAGAAGAAATCATCAGACAGGTTGAAAAACTTTTTTAGGCCATGCTGAACTCTCTTTTACAGGTATCGGTGACACCTGAAGACACTGCTGCCGTGAGCAAGTTCGAAGAAAACGCCAGGGAAGCCGTCGAACATATTGCCACGACCCCTCTTGACGAACTCATTCCGGAACTTGTGGACGGGGCCATACATTTCGGGGCGAAAGTCCTCATCGCCCTCCTGATATACATTGTCGGAGCATGGCTCATCAAGAAAATCCGGAACATGCTCAGGAGGATATTCGAGAAAAGGAAGACAGAAAAGGCCATAGCCTCCTTTGTCGAGAGCCTCACGAGCATATCGCTGACCATAATACTGGTCGTCATCACTGTAGGCACACTCGGAGTAAACACCACATCGCTCGCAGCCCTGCTTGCAGCCGGTGGAATGGCCATAGGCATGGCACTCAGCGGCACAGTCCAGAATTTTGCCGGAGGCATCATGATACTTGTCTTCAAGCCGTTCAAGGCCGGAGACTTCATTGAGACCGAAAACGGATATTCAGGAACAGTTTCAGATGTAAATATCTTCAGCACGAAACTCACCACCACCGACAACAGGCTCATAATAATACCCAATGCAACGCTTTCCAACGGGACAGTCAACAACTATTCCCAGAACAGGATGCGCCGGGTAGAATGGCTCGTAGGGGTGGAATACGGCACTGAAGCCGAAAAGGTGAAATCCATACTCAGGGAGATAGTCACTGCGGACACACGGGTGCTGTATACGTCAACCGGTGCCCCGGCAGACCCGCTCATAGCGGTAAACGCCCTGCAGGACAGTGCCGTCCAGTATGTAGTACGCGTATGGGTGAAATCAGAGGACTATTGGGACATCTTCTACAGCCTCAATGAAACGATATATACCGTACTTCCTCAGAAAGGCATAGACTTCCCGTTCCCTCATCTCGATGTCCAGGTCACAAGGCAGGACACCATTTCATAGAGGACGCCCCAAGAGGATTTTTTCTGATCCTATTGTCTCCAGCCAGGAAGAGTATTATGCTCGCGCAACATTTCCTTGGAGACGATAGGATTGGCATATATGCGCAGGAAGATATCCCTCAGAGCCTCACGGCACAGGGTCTTTTCTACAGTGTCAAGTTGCCTTTCCATATAGTCGACGAACTTCTGCACATCTTCACCCGTGTAATGTTCGCTATATTTATATCCCTGATTGACAATATCATAGGCAATATAATTCGTCTTCCAGAGTTTGTATCCCTCAATGACACGGATGTCGACGGCATGCCTGATGAGCTGATAGCGGTCGTTCTTGTCGCAGAGGGCCGCCAATGCTATCTCCTCATGCGTAAGCGGCTTGCCTATATTGAGATGGATATCGCCTTTCTGCTGCTTTATACCGGTAAGGATACTGTTGAGATCCTCCATCGGGCCTTTTACATATTTCTGCTTTCTGGATATCAGAAGTTCCCTGGCCTTAAGGATATCACATGGCTCTATCTCATAGGAGATGCTCATAGGGACAATGTTCAGTTCCTCGAAATTCCGGCAGAAATCCGAAGAGCCGCTCATGTCAAGCATCTTGAGCAGTCCCTGCTCCGTCATGTCAAGCCCGTCCTTTGTCCTGCCCTGACGCTGTGCCAGCCATATCGAACTCTGCTGGCCTGTAATATTGAGCCTGATGTATCTTGAAAGCAACTGTGAAGAAAGATAGAGTTCACGGGCGGAAATGCCCCTTACGACCTTTATCATCCTGTTCGAACGGATGAGGTACTCTATGAACTTGTTGGTGATGAGATTGTCTCCTACCGCGATCTCCGTCATCGGGATATCGTTGCGGTAAAGGACAAGTTGGGTGATAGCAGGATCAAGTATGATATCCCTGTGGTTCGACAGAGCGAGAAACTTGCCTTTGCTCTTGTCTATATTTGAAATCCCGTCATAAGAAAAATTCCGGGCAGTATGGTCGATAACCCAGTCTATGACCCTTGACATCACCATTATCTGGAAGTCATCAATGCTCTTGACATTGAGCAGGAGATTCTTCAGAAAATCAGGGGACTCCTCCGGGAAGAAATATTGGGAGACTTCAGCGACAACAGGATTTTCAGCCACTTTGGACAACGCTTCAACCGCCTCTTCATCAGTGTATGGGCTGATGCTTTCAAATTCAGAAAGATTTATCATGACCAGTATCGAATAAAGAAGTTTATTCCTTCAAATTGTATAAATCTTAAGCAAAGATAGGCAAAGTCGGGGGATAAAGCAAATCATGCCCTGAAGAGCAGCGAACTGTCTCCATAACTCAGGAAGCGGAAGTCATGTGACAGTGCGTAGTCATAGATTGTCCTCCAGTCTCCGCCGACAAAGGCGGAAATAAGCAGCAGCAGGGTGCTCTGCGGCTGATGGAAATTGGTCACAAGCACATCTGTAACCCTGAATCTGAAACCCGGGACAATGATGATCTTCGTGCCGATTTTAAGGACATCCATGGAATTATTCTTCAGATAGGCGATCAATGCATCAGCCGCCTCCTCAAAAGAGTATCCATACTCCTTTTCATATGGCATCCACTGCGGGATGTCTGACGGTCTTCCTGTCTCGATACACTGTACTCCGGCATAATATATAGATTCAAGTGTCCTGACAGACGTTGTACCGACAGCGATGACCTTCCTGTCCCTGTTCCTGAGTTTTTCTATCAGGTCTATACTTATGGCAAACGGCTCCCTGTGCATGCTATGGCCTGAAATTTCCATGCTTTTCACCGGCAGGAAAGTCCCGGCCCCGACATGCAGGCATACATTCTCCATATCTATCCCGCGCTCTTTTATACCGGCAAGCACGTTTTCAGTAAAATGAAGGCCTGCAGTAGGGGCGGCCACCGACCCCCTGTATCTGGCATAAAGTGTCTGATAACGTTCACTGTCGATACTTTCAGACTCCCTGTTGAGATAAGGCGGGATAGGTATCGTGCCGCAGAACTCCAGGACACGGGAAAACGGGGAACCGTCATTCCATGAAAACTCTATTACGGATGTCTCTCCATCCCTTTCTACCATTTGTGCCTCAAGTCCAAGACGCGACACCTCAGGAGCATTCTCCGGATTGCACAACTGGAGACGGCCGGATTTCCATTTTTTCACATTGCCTACGATGCATTTCCATCTGCAGCGCTGTCTCTCCGCAAATATCTGGCTGTATTCCGCAGGGACAGAAGGCTCGAGGCAGAATATTTCTATATGTGCTCCGGTCTCTTTCATAAAATGAAGCCTTGCCGGCACCACTTTAGTGTCATTGAAGACCATCAGCGAATCCTCCGGGAGAAGGGAGGGAATCTCCTTGAAGATATGTTCATCGATAACACCGCCATTGTACCTCAAAAGTTTAGATGCATCCCGTTCAGCAAGCGGATATTTCGCTATCCTCGCATCCGGCAGAGGATAATCATAGTCTGATATTCTGATTTCAGGTATCATTTCCCATTCTCAATTTAGTTGCCGCGAAATTACTCAATTACTGTCATAATCCAATTGCCTGCCTTAAAAAATCCATTGACTCAACGGAAGTGGATTTCAGCAGGGCAAGACATCTGTATTTACATAAGTTAACAACATAATTTAACTCACCGCACTACATATGTAAACTATTATTAAAATATCTGATTAATATTTGTTAATTTAACCTGTGTTTCCAAGATTGAAATAATTTTTATTTATCGACGATTATTATTTATTATATATTCCATAAAATCAGATATATAGCACACGATACATAAAGTATGTATAGAAGTAATTCCAGGTTTTCTACGCGATACATATCACCTATGGGCGGAAAAAGGATATATTTTGAATTTAATTAATATATAGTCAGTAATATATACTATTTAATCTAATTTTGTACTTCAATTAGTTACAGAGGTGTCCTCTGTCGATTTACAAATATTATTTGTTGTTAATTACAAATGTTATCAAAATATTCGCTACATTTGTAACAACCAATATTGACAAATATGAACGAGAGGCTGCAGCAGTTTCTTTCTGCCGAAAACATCACCCAGGCACAATTTGCCGACAGTATCGGGGTCGCACGCGCAAGTGTATCCCATATCCTGGCCGGACGCAACAAGCCGGGATATGACTTTATCCTCAATATGCTGAAACGCTACCCTGAACTTAATGCCGAATGGCTGCTTACAGGACAGGGCAAGATGTATAAGTCCGCTGCAGCCTCCTCATCCCGCCCCCAGCAACGGCGGCAGGCAGACCTTTTCGACAGTCTGCCCGATATTTTCGGCCAGTCACAGGACACCCCTGCCGTCCCTGATTCAGAAGCAGAACCATCAAGGCAGGATACGGCCGCCATTCCCCCGCGAGAATCGCGTATAGCCGTACAGGAGCCTGCCCCCCATGCGAATATCGCAGCCACGGAAAGGGACGGGGCACGTGCCGGCACCACTGAACATCCTGTCAGACAACGGAATGCAGCCAGAATTATCATATTCTATGATGACGGGACATTTCAGGAATTCGGAAAATAACAGTATATTTGGCATCGGAATCTCATCAGGGAGATTTCTCTTTGTTGCATGTACAAGTTTCTCATACGGCCGCTGCTATTCTGCTTCAACGCAGAAACAGCACATAACATCACTTTTGCAATGCTGTCTGCATTGCGCCATATCCCATTTGCCAGAAAAGCGGTGCGGGCAATCTTCAGCCCGGAGATAAAAGGAATATCGAGAACCGTATTCGGGCTTACGTTCAAAAACCCTGTCGGACTTGCAGGAGGCCTGGACAAAAACGGGAAATACTACAATGTACTGTCCGACTTCGGGTTCAGTTTCATAGAAATAGGTTCGTTGACCCCGGAACCGCAGGCCGGAAATCCAAAGCCGAGGCTGTTCAGGGTCATACAGGACCGCGCTATCATCAACAGGATGGGCATCAACAACAAGGGTGTACAGAACGCCGTAGCATACCTGAAACGGTACGGAAAAGAAACAATAGTGGCGGCAAACATCTCCAAAAACGCTGTTACTCCCAACGAAGATGCAGCCCGGGACTATGAGAAAGCATTTGTTGCCATGTATGAGCATGTAGACATGTTTGTGATAAATGTATCATGCCCGAACGTGACAGGGCTGACAAACCTTCAGGACGTGTCCTTTCTGTCGGGAATAACGGACAGGCTCATCTCGATACGCTCGTCCATGGACAAGTACCGCCCAATACTCATAAAACTCTCACCCGATGTAGAGTATCAACAGGTGGACAACATACTTGAATATGCCATGAAAGCCGGGATAGACGGGGTCGTTGCAGGAAATACGACAAGAAGCCGTGAAGGCCTGACCGTCGGCAAGGATAGAATCGCGCTTATCGGCAACGGGGGAATGTCCGGAGCCCCACTGTACAGCAAGAATCTTGCGCTTGTAAGACATATCAGCCAGAAAACGGAAGGCAGGCTGCCGATAATAGGTGTCGGCGGCATCATGTCGCCTGAGCAGGCCAAGGAAATGCTTGATGCGGGGGCATCGCTCATCGAGATATACAGCGGATTCATATTTGAGGGCCCGGGGCTCGTCAAACGTATCAACAGGCATCTGGGCAGGCTTGCAACAGGGAACAACATTACGGAAAATTGACAGATTGAGATGATACAGGCATCAATATGCACAATAGGTGACGAAATCCTCATAGGACAGGTCACTGACACAAACTCGGCCTTTATCTCAAAATCCCTCAATGCAATAGGGATAAAGACCACCAGAATGCTGTCCATCGGGGACAACCGCGACGAGATCATAACCTGTCTCGACAATGAACTGAAAAAAAATGATATTGTGATAGTTACCGGCGGTCTCGGCCCGACAAAGGATGACATTACAAAGCCTGCCCTGGCGACACTTTCCGGCAGCGCAGGATATAAGGAAAGCAAGGAACAGGTGGAAATCATAGGACGCCTTCTCAAGGACCGCGGTCTCGACATGCTCGATATCAACAGGCAGCAGGCCATGGTCCCCGAAAAATGCGATGTGATTCCTAACATGCTGGGAACGGCCCCTGTGATGGCATTCCGTTTCGGACCGGAAAGATACGGCCATCAATGCATGCTGTACTCCCTTCCAGGGGTGCCTTTTGAAGTATCAGGAGCAATGCCTGACGTCCTGAGCGACATCAGGATGCATTTCAGAACAGACGATATATACCACAAGACTGTCATGACTTACGGTATAGCAGAGTCTGCTCTTGCCGCAAAGATAGAGGGATGGGAAAATGCGCTTCCGCCGGAAATACATCTTGCCTATCTGCCGGATCCACTCACCGGTGTAAGGCTGAGGCTTTCAATATATGGAGGCACAGCAAAGGACGATGCCGCGACGATAGAAACGCATCTTGCGGGCCTGAGGAAAATCCTCGGAGACGCAATCTATTCAGAGCAGGATGATACCCTCCAGAACACTGTCAGAAGACTGCTGAAACAGGCCGGAAAGACACTTTCCGCTGCAGAATCCTGCACTGGGGGCATGATTTCGGCACTTATAACGTCAGTTCCAGGCTCTTCAGAATACTATCTCGGTTCAGTCACATCGTATGCCGTAAGTGTCAAGGAAAACGTTCTCGGTGTACCGGCAGACATCATCGGGAAATACGGGGTTGTCAGCAGCGAATGCGCTGCCAGTATGGCTGAAGCGGCGAGACGGATCACAGGAAGCGACTACAGTGTAGCCACCACGGGAATTGCCGGCCCTGGCGGAGGGACACAGACCGATCCCGTAGGTACAGTATGGATAGCGGTGAGTTCCCCTGAGCGGACTCTTACCGAAAAAAAGATCTTCAAAAATGACCGGACCAGAAACATTGAGCGTTTTTCCGCGTCAGCTTTGGATTTTCTGCGAAGACTGATTCAATCTGAGATAAACAATTGATTTATAAAACATATAACAATATTGTTTGTTTACAAAACAACATTGTTATATTTAATATTATGAATAATAAGCGGATTTTATTTCTAATTTATTAGATTGTAAATCAGCAACTTAAAACGCAGGGCAGAATAAATCATAAAAACTGGTCAGAATTGTATAATACCGCTGCCCAAAGTCTCCGATTTCAGCCTCTGGACATCTTCCATCACACGGAGGAAATTGCCTCCGGCCACCTTTGCAATATCTTCAGGAGAATATCCACGGGCCTTCATTTCTTCAAATATCAGAGGCATTCCGGAGATATCATCAAGCCCTGACGGAGTCACATCTATCCCGTCGAAATCAGACCCTATACCTACATGGTCGATTCCAGCAACAGATACGGCATGGTCTATATGGTCCACTATCCTTTTATATGAAGGGCGGGGCAATGCCATAAGCGCATCCTGGATCTTATACCAGGCTTCCCGTTTTGCGTTATCTCCAGGCGATGCAATGAAAGCCTTTTCAACACTCTCCCCTTTCTCTTCAAGTCCTGAATCCTTCAATATGGAAGCAAAACTGTCATCAAGAAAAACCGGATAAAAATTTATCTGTATGACACCCCCGTGCAAAGCGAGCGTCCGTATCATGTCATCTGACATGTTCCTTGGATGTGAAGCCAGTGCCCGGCAACATGAATGTGTCGCCACAACTGGAGAGGCTGAATATCTGATAACATCGTAAAATGTCTCGTCAGATGCATGGGAGACATCTATCATCATCCCGAGACGGTTCATTTCCGCCACGGCTTCCCTGCCGAAAGGGCTTAGCCCGTGCCACGTCTTCTCTACTGATGCGCATGAATCACAGATATCATTGTCGGCTGAATGCACAAGGGTCATATATCTGACACCTGCCCTGAAAAACATCCTGAGCAATGAAAGCGACTTTCCGACAGGCGCCCCGTTTTCCATACCAAGAAAAACAGAGAGAAGCCCCTTTTCCTTATTCCGCAAAGCCTGTGCAGGAGACAGGGCAAGGGCCGCCTTGTCTGGATTTGCATCAAGGGTATCGTAGACCGCCGAAAGAAGCCGTATGGCGGCAGACATAGCCCCCTCATGCGACAGGGATGACGGGGTATACAGAGCAAAGAAAGCCCCGTCCACCATACCGCGGCGCATCTTCGGGAAATCCACCTGGCCTCTCGTATTATCAGTGCCTATATCCCTGAGCCGCAATATCTGGGAAGGAGTGTCACAGTGTGAATCCAGTACGAACATTGCCCGTGTCACTTGCCGGTATCCCCCGGCCTGGTCAATGAAGAAGAGAGGACCCTCACGATTTCCAGAGCCGGTGAGCCATTGAAAATAAGGTGTGAACCACCGGAAATGTCCACCCTCAGAGCATCAGCAGCATCTACGATACAATGTGAGGGGCCGGCCAGGCTGACGGACGCACCGGAGGTTTCAAGTGCATCTGCATTGATTACACTCATGCCGCGGCCGACTATATTGAGATGGGATGTCTTGCCTTCCATCTTGATTTCCGAAGACGATTCAGAATATACAGAGCATTTTTCAGACTCCCCTGCCGTTTTCACCGATGCACTTCCTGTAGTGTTCAGCAGAAAAGTCTCTGTATTGTATTTCAGATTCATGATGGAAGCCCCGACAAGACTGGCCCTAAGTGAACCGGCCTCTGCAACGATATCAGCAGAAGAGGACTTCGACATGTCAAGTGTAAGCAGTTCCCCCTTGAATGTCAGGTTGCTTATCATTGAGTTCCCGTCCATGACAATCGACACTGAATCATCAGAGAACAGCGGCCCGGCATTATCGAGCACGGCTTTCTCATGCAAATAGAGGGTATCAAGATATTTCACAGTGATTTCCGCCCTCATCACTGGCACTATCGCATTTTTCCCACGGAACGTCTTCTTCAGTTCAGGGGAAAATGACTTTTCGTCAAGGTCTACATATAATGTATTGTCCTTGACATATGAACTTACATACTCGCTGATGAGTTCATCGACAGAAAGTTTGACAGTATTCTTTTCTCCGCGCACGACACTTACATCAAAACTGTCGCCTATATCAATTTTCCTGAATCCGGAAAATTCATTGACAGACACTGTGGTTCTCTGGGCATATGAAACCGTTGTCCCGTAGATTACCGACAGCAGGATACAACAAAGTAATCTTGTCCTCATATTATTGGCTTTTATCTGGTTACAGTCATGCGCCTTTGCCGCACGGCCTCATATATCATTACCGATGCCGCCACTGAGACATTGAGAGAGGATATCTCCCCTTCCATCGGAATCGCTGCCTTCTCGTCGCACAGTCCGAGCATGGAAGATGAAATCCCCTTTCCCTCAGAGCCGAGCACAATCGCAACCGGGCCCGTCATATCAGCATCGTACATGAACTTGTCAACCTTTTCGGTCGCGGCAATCAGTCTGAAGCCGTTCTGCTTCAGAAAATATGCCGCATATCTAAGATTAGGCACCCGACATACATCCAGACGGAGCAATGCCCCTGCAGATGTTTTCACTGCATCGGCGTTCATGGCAGCACCGCCCTTGGCCGGCAAGATAATGCCGCTTCCTCCGGCGCACTCGAGAGTCCTTGCAATCGCCCCGAAATTCCGTACATCACTCACTCCGTCAAGAATGACCAGAACCGGATCCTTGTGGATTGCAAAGGCGTTGTTGACCATCTCCTCTATGGAGACCTGCCCGAACTGCTCCACATAGGCAGCAACACCCTGATGCACCCCTCCTTTTGAGACTTTATTGAGTCTTTCTACAGGCACAAACTGGAAAGGGATACCCTTTTCCTGGACTGCCTGCATCAGCTCACGGAACTGCTGGCCCTCCATTCCCTGACGGAACAGGACTTTTTCTATCTTTCTTCCGGAATTCACCGCCTCAAGTACCGGGTGAACTCCATACAGACATTTCTGTGGATTTTCTTCCATATGGTGATTTTTAATTTGTCATATATTTTCAGCACCCTGGCCAGATCCCTCAAGGAGACTCCCGGCAGAGAGCCACTCATCTGTCTTGGCATCAAGATCCCGCTTCAGTTCAAGATATTCCCGCGTCAGGTCCATGATGTCATCCCCGGGGCCAGGGGCAGAGAGCCTGGACTCAATCCCCTTCATTTTCCCTTCAATCTCTGCTATGGACTTTTCCAGGAATGTCACCCTGTTTCTGAGCCGGCGTTCCTCCTTTGAGACAGATTTCCTGGCCTGATAATCCTGCTGCGCAACAGTCTTCCGCTCTACAGGCGTCTCGACAGGCCTGGCTGAGGTATGGAAATGCCGCTCAAGTTCATTCAGATTCTCTATTTTCCGCCTTTCGAGGAACTCGGACACGGTACCGAGATGCTCCTTGACCCTGCCGTCACGGAATTCATACAACTTGTCCACCAGTCCGTCCAGGAAATCCCTGTCGTGTGATACGATTATCAGGGTGCCGTCATATGCCTTGAGCGCCTGTTTGAGGATGTCCTTAGACCTTATGTCCATATGGTTGGTAGGCTCATCCAGCGCCAGGAGGTTGTACGGTTTCAATATCAGTTTAGCCATGGCAAGACGGGCTCTTTCACCTCCGCTGAGGACCGCCACCTTCTTGTCTATATCCTCGCCCTTGAAGAGGAAGGCAGCGAGAATATCACGCAGTCTGGTGCGGATATCCCCTACCGCGATCTTGTCAAGCGTACCGTAGACAGTATCCTGCCTGTCCAGGATATCCTCCTGATTCTGGGCATAATACCCGACATTTACATTATACCCTGTCCTGGCCTCTCCTGAAAGCGGCTCCAGTTCACCCGTCAAGACACGCATCAGGGTCGTCTTGCCTTCTCCATTACGGCCGACAAGTGCGACCTTTTCCCCTCTTCTTACCTCTATGTCCGCATGGGAGAATACCACCTTTGTCCCGTATCCGACAGTCAGATCCGAAGCCTTGAATACCACATCCCCGGAACGCGGGGCGGGAGGGAACTTGACTGTAAGGGCTGACTTGTCCTCTACGTCCACCTCTATTCTTTCCAGTTTCTCCAATTGCTTGATACGTGACTGCACCTGATTGGACTTTGTAGGCTTGTACCGGAACCTCTCTATGAACTCCTCACTCTTTGCGATCATCCGCTGCTGATTCTCGTAGGCGGCCTGCTGCTGGGCAATCCGCTCTTTTCTCAGCACGAGGTATTCGCTGTAAGGCACTTTATAGTCATGGATATGGCCAAGCATGATCTCCACTGTCCTGTTGGTGACATTGTCCAGGAATTTCCTGTCATGCGAGATGAGCACGAGAGAGCCGCGGTAGTCCTTGAGATATGATTCGAACCACTCTATGGACTCGATGTCAAGGTGATTGGTAGGCTCGTCAAGAAGAAGGACGTCAGGTCTCGAAAGCAATATTTTCGCCAGTTCGATACGCATGTTCCATCCCTGGCTGAATGTCTCTGTCGGTCTGTCAAGTTCTTCATATCTGAAGCCGAGTCCGAGGAGGGTCTTCTCTGCCTGTACTTTAGGAGACTCGCCCTGACTGTAAGACAGCCTGTCGTTGATATCATTCATCCTGACTATCAGATCCTGGTACTCCCTGGACTCATAGTCTTCTCTGGAGGACAACTCGGCGGTCAGCGTCTCAAGTTCCTTCTCCATGCCAAGTATGTCAGCAAAAGCAGTCATGGTCTCATCAATGACACTCCGGCCTTTATGATGCTCCATAATCTGCGGCAGATATCCTATTCTGATACCTGGAGGAACAGCGACCTTTCCCGATGTAGGATGCTGCTGTCCGCATATAATTTTCAATATCGTGGATTTGCCTGCACCATTCTTCCCGACAAGGCCTATCCTGTCGTTTTCACTGATATGGAAGTTTATATCATCGAGCAGGACAAACCCGCCGTATGCTACGGTAAGATTGTTTATTGATATCATTTCTTACTGTCTTCTTCCGGCCTGTCATCAGTTTTCGCGGAACTATCGCCGCCCCTGGAGGAGCCATCTTCCGGAGAATCAAGATCTTTCTCCACCTCATTCATCCCTTCCTTGAAACTCCTCACACCTTTCCCGAGTCCGCGCATCAACTCCGGTATCTTCCTTCCGCCAACGAAAAGAAGAACAACAAGGGCAATGACCAGTATTTCTCCCCATCCTATTCCCCCAAGGATAAGAGGCAATATCATAATCTCAGACATAGGCAATCATATTGACTGGTTCTACAATATATTTTTCTTCTGTCCTGAATGCATCTCCATATTCAGTATCGTGACATATTCCGCTTCAGGCATCCTTCATTCTCCCGCTGATGACAGCGGCAAGTTCTGCCGGACATCTTACCGGATGCCGTGTCACAGAATCAATGAAGCCGAGCACCACAGTCCCCGTGCAAAGCAGGTCTCCATGCCGATTATAGATCTCGGTATCTATTTCAAGTTTTGCCATAGGCACCTTGCTGACCATAGACACTATCCTGAGCCTGTCCCCCATTTTTGCCGGAAGTTTGTAATGGCATTCCACTGACACTACGGGAAGCATGACGCCTGCGGCCTCAATGGCTTCTATCGGCAGACCGGCCTTCTTCATCATGTCAGAACGCCCGCACTCAATATATCTTACATAATTGGAGTGATGGACTATCCCCATCTGGTCAGTCTCGTAATATCTGACATCTATCTCCAGTTCTGAACGCATCATAAATCAATGTATTTTTACTCCGTCAGGCCTTGAGGGAGGCGATGGCGGCCTTGAGGCTCTCTATCTTGGAGAGGGAGTCAGACTCTTTCTTGCGCTCGTTGGCCACGACCTGCTCCGGGGCATTTGCCACAAACCTTTCGTTGGAGAGTTTCTTGCGGACTGAGGCAAGGAACTTTTCCTGATAGTCAAGGGCGGCTTCAAGCTTTGCAAGCTCTTCGGCTGTGTCCACAAGTCCTGTAAGGGGCACGAACATCTCCACTGTCCTCACCATAAATGATACACCTGACGCATCACCGAATGCCTCCACTTTTTCTGCAGACGAAATGTTTGCAAGTTTTATGACTGCCGGCAGCATCTCCTGCGGGAAATCCCCCTTGAATTTCAGGGCCAGCGCCTCTTTCGGTGAAAGTCCCTTCTGCTGACGGATGCTGCGCACGGCTACAACGGCCTCGCATGCCATCTCAAAATCGGAAATGAGTTTCCTGTCAGCCTCACCGGCAACAGGCATCCTCTGGAGCATGATGGTCTCACCGTCTTTGCGCGGAGCCATGTTCTGCCAGAGTTCCTCCGTGATAAACGGCATGAAAGGATGTATCATCTTGAGCAGAGAGTCGAAGAAACCGACAGTCGCACCGTATGTC
>JADILX010000046.1 GCA_017695025.1 Candidatus Cryptobacteroides excrementavium | reverse complement strand
TTTGCCGCAACTCCAGCAACTCCTGATCCTTGCTCTTTTCCATTGGCTTGTGGGATTTGTTCGTGATGTCAAAGTTACTGTATTTCTCAATCCATCGTCTAACCGTATCATTGCCCTGTATGCCATACTTGCTCTGGAGTGCCCTTTGACTTATCCGCGTACTCTCGTACTCGTGAACCACCGCCAATTTAAAGGACATGCTGTAATCTTTTTGTGTCCGTTTAATGTACTTGCCTTCTGTCTTTTCCATATTGTTACTCTTTTTGTTGTAACGCTATTTTAGGACGAGACATTTGGAAATAAAAAAGAGGGCGGCCGTAATGGCCGTCCTCCGAAAGTGCTGTCAATCAAAGTTAATGCTTTAGATGGATATTATCTCTTTCCAAGACCATCGAGGGTAGCAGGAGATATTTCTTCCCACTCGTCTGTAGTCCATGTAGAATTAGGATTACCGATTGTTAACTTTCTTCGTAATGTCTTGTTTACACCAAAATCTACACCTTTTTGTCCTAGTCTATCCAAAGGCCTACCATATTGTCCTTGTAATTCTATATTATCGTTACCGTCAAACTTTAGAGAAGACAATACAACTTTCTCTCCATCCCATGTGGCATTTGAACTACAGAAAACAATAACTTTATGAGAAGGAATATCATATTTGTCAGGCAAAAAGCATGTAGTAGCATAATTATAAGGATTCTCAGAATCATAAAAAGCAATACTATAATTGCTGGCACTCATTGTAATTGTATGATCTGTCGGATTATATATTTCAATATAACATTCACCGTTTTCTGTACATACATATTCCGAAATGAGTAATTCATCACCTGTTGCGGCTTCTTCTCCGCTACCTGCCTTTGTGTATTCTTCAAGGACACCGTCAGACATGCAGGCCGTGCCGTCTTCAGCGACATTGCGGTAACCGACTACAGTGACTTCGTCTCCTTCGCCAAGGGTCTCTGCAAGACCATTCAGATCAAGTGACTTGAGAACTACAGTTGTGGTCCCATCATCAGAGATGGTCACATCTTCACCGTTTACGGCTGTGACTTTACCTGTAAGGCTGTATTTGCCCATGAGATTTGGTTTCTCGGCAAGGAATTGTTCTACGCTCACTTCCTTAGTCCCACCAAACTGAATCTCACCAGGGAACCTAATAACATTCTGTTGCTGTGCCGCAGTATTGGCAAGTTTCAGGTCATCGAGTCTGTATTTGCCTGGCTCTGATGTCGCGAAGTATAGATACATAGAATTTGTCGGAGTGCCGAGTACCCTGAAACTTGCAGACGCATTCATCCATCCTGACGCTCCGTCTACTTCATAGTCTACCTTTAGCCAGTTATTTCCATCCCCAGAAAGGTAAACTTCAAATGCATTCTTGTCAAATGTATCTGCGTATATCGAGAATGTCAATACAAAATTCTGTGCAGATGATGTATTCACAATGATTGCCGGTGTCTGGAAATAGGAAACCTGGTCAAAGAAGATATTGTTGGCTCCGCTTCCGGAAGAAGGGGAGTCTGCGCTGACAAGGACTCCGGAATAACTGTAGTTTCCGATCACGTCCGGGTCTTCATTGTGCCATGCATCATTGCCTGAAAGTTCTGTATCTGAAGATACTGCGGTCTTGTCAAAGTTGTTGAAGTACAGCGGGGTGTCAGATGTAGGCGTCTGGGTCACCTGTATTGTCTTGACAACTGGTTCTTCACCTTCGAGAGAGGCTGTTACAGTGATTGTTGCATTCCTTTCTGCATCGGTCGTGTTTGCCCATGGGGTAACAGTGACTGTTGTTGGCTGTTCAGATGCTTCACCTGTTTCAGGGGAGACTGTCCTTATCACTTCTGCACCATCAGTATTCTCGAATGTCACAGTCCATGGAGCATTGGAAGTAACTGTGAATGTAAGCGGAGTCTCCTCATGAGTGAATTCCAGAGTCTCAGTGCTCAATACGAGTGAAACAGAGGCTTTCTGCTTGATAGTGACTGTCTTTGTGCTCTCTTCAGGATTCTCTCCCTCAGTAGGAGTGATGGTGATCTTGCATTGGCGGGCTACACCGGTGTCATTTGGAATGGCGGTAACAGTAACTGTTTCTTCCTTGCCTGTGCCTTCCCCGGTGCCGTCATTGTTCTCAGTAGTGACTGTCAACCATTTTGCTTCTTCAGGGACTGTCACTTTCCATGCTACATTTGATGTAACGGTGAATGTTTTTCCTGTTTCATCCCCCTCGGTTTCGAACTCAAGTTCTTCAGGATCGACAGTCAGGTTGCAGGAACTGGTCTGTTTTACAGTCAGTGTCTTTATGTTCGCCTCAGGCTTGTCGCCGTCAAGAGGTGTGATGACGATACTTCCTTCACGCGGATCGCCTGTATCATTGGCTTTAACGGATATGGTCACTGCCTGAGGTGCTTTTCCACCGTCTCCGCTCATAGGGTCAACAGAAAGCCAGTCACCCTCTGAGGTGACCTTAATCTCCCATGGGACATTCGATGTCACGTCAAAAGTTTCTGAGCCTTTCTCGCTGGTGAAGTCAAAAGTACCTTCACCCGTTACAGTAAGGTCTATCTTTATGACAGTCTCCTCCGTTTTCTGACAGGAAACGGATATCAGCGCGACTGACAATAATGAAAAGACCCATAAAAGTTTAAAGGTTTTCATAATACTGCTGAATTGGTTAATAATATTAATTATAGAGTATTTCCGCTATATATGTTTTTCCAAAATTTACAATAAATTTATATATAATCCTGCAAAAATTCAAATTAAATTTCATATCAGGATACAAAAAAGGCTGATCTCCTTGAAATCAGCCTTCCTGTTGAATGTCTGCCGTACAATAAATTATGAACGGGAGAGCCGTTATCTCTCCATTGTAGGCCTACTGGAGTTTGTCTCCGTTCATCGTGAGCAGGAACTCTTCGTTGGACACTGTCTTTTCGAGCCTTGTCTTCAGGAATTCCATGGCCTCTACGGAATTCATGTCCGCAAGGTAGTTTCTGAGTACCCATATACGGTTGCTCTGGTCAGGGCTGTAGAGCAGGTCGTCCCGCCTGGTGCTGCTCAGCGTCACGTCGACAGCAGGGAATATCCTCTTGTTGGCAAGTTTGCGGTCGAGTTGCAATTCCATGTTGCCTGTGCCTTTAAACTCCTCGAAAATCACGTCGTCCATCTTGGACCCTGTCTCGGTGAGGGCTGTGGCGAGTATCGTGAGTGAACCTCCGTTCTCAATGTTTCTTGCAGCCCCGAAAAACCTTTTCGGCTTGTGCAGGGCGTTGGCATCGACACCGCCTGAAAGCACTTTTCCGGATGCCGGCTGTACGGTATTGTATGCCCTGGCGAGCCTAGTGATGGAGTCGAGGAATATCACTACATCATGACCGCACTCGACCATCCTCTTGGCTTTTTCAAGGACCATGTTTGCGACTTTTACATGCCTTTCCGCCGGCTCGTCAAATGTCGACGCCACTACCTCCGCCTTGACGCTGCGGGCCATGTCGGTAACTTCCTCCGGCCTTTCATCTATGAGGAGAACTATCAGGTATGCCTCTGGATGGTTGTCGGCGATGGCATTGGCTATGGCTTTCAGAAGCATGGTCTTTCCCGTCTTCGGCTGTGCCACTATCAGGCCCCGCTGGCCTTTACCGATAGGGGTGAACATGTCGACAACCCTGCATGAGATGTCATTGTGCCCGTGTCCGAGAAGATTGAATTTTTCGTCCGGGAAAAGGGGAGTGAGAAAGTCGAACGGCACCCTGTCGCGGATGAACTCCGGAGTACGGCCATTGATATATTTTATCCTTACGAGAGGAAAATATTTGTCCCCCTCTTTCGGAGGCCGTATCTCTCCTGTGACGGTGTCCCCGGTCTTCAGGCCGTTGGCCTTAATCTGTCCGGCAGATACATATATGTCATCGGGGGAGTTGAGATAGTTGTAGTCGGATGACCTGAGGAATCCGTATCCGTCCGGCATTATCTCGAGGACTCCGGTGGCTTCTACAACACCTTCGAATTCTATCTTGTGATACTGGTCCGGCATGTTCTGGCCATTGAACTGGCGGCCGTTCTGGAAATTCCTGTTCTGCTGCATCGCCCGCCGGTCCCCGTTTCTCGGCTGCATGAACTTCTGCTGATACTGTGGCTGCTGTGCCGTCACGGCAGTTGTCTCTTCCTGCGGCTGTTCCATCTGACGGACTTCTGTCTGCATCTCCTCCGGCCTGGTCTCCGGCCTGACTTTCTGTATCCTTGTCCGTCTTGTGCGCTTCTTGCCTTCTGCAGCATCCTGCTGAGGAACTTTTTCTTCTGTCCGGGTCTCCTGTGTGCCGGCGGAAGGCTGGACGTCTTCCTGACGGTCAGTCACTGCTGGCTGTACAGGGGCAGCCTCTTCTGTCTGCTGCTTCGGCTTGCGGCCTCTTCTGGCCTTTGGCTTTTCTGCGGTATCTGCTGCCGGCCTGCTGTCTTCAGCGGCTACAGTATCGGTATCCTTGGCTGCTGCAGTCTGCTCCGGCTGGACCTGCGGCTCCACATTTTTTTTCGGACGGCCTCTTCTCTTCGGCTTTTCAGGCTCTTTCTGTGAATCGATGACGGCCTCGGCGTCGAGAATCCTGTATACAAGGTCTTCCTTGGCCATCTTTCTTGCGTTCCTGATCTTGAGCCCGTCTGCAATTTCTCTCAATTGCCCCTCATCCATCTGTTTAAGATCGAAAATCTTATGCATATAAGTAATGATGTTAGTCCGGTACGAAATGAGTCCTGAACGGGAAAATCGGCTTCCCGGACCCGTATGAATGATATCAAAAACCGGAAAATAATGTTTGTAGAATCTCGGATTCAATATGTTTACGCAAATATAGGCAAATTTCCCGTCTTTCCAAACATCGGGAGGTGCAATCTGCTGTAAATCTGCGTCAGCGGTGTCAGTTGTCCCAGTAACTGCTGCTCTTCTTGAACCTCAGCAGGTCCGCGAGGGCTGCGGCATTGGCTGAAATCCTGAAACTCCATGACTCCCACTGTCCGTTCGGCACCCATGATACGGCTATGTTGAAGCAGTGCAGGTCATAGGTGGCGCTGAGTTGGGTAGTGGTCATCTTCATGGCCATCAGGTCGAAGCCGGTGGTCAGATTGATGGCAAGCGCAGGAGTGATCTTCACGTTTCCGGACACTCCGAGAGTCTGGGTATACCTGTGGTTTGTATTGAGTCGATGGGCGATTGTCGTGTAACTCCTGGAATAGTTGAAAGAGTAATTGAGATTCACCGACCATGGGGAATTGGGGTTCATGTAATACAGCCATCCTCCGGGAATGTATTCCCCGGTGACAGGATGGTAGTATATCCTTGTGTAGTTTGCCGCAGGGGTTGAGCCGCCTCCCCCGCCTCCGTTGGCATTAGAACCGTCGTTGCCGTTGATTTTGCCTTCCCCTGAGAATGAGTAGGATACCGAGACGCTCGCATTTGTCAGACGGAGGGGCTTGTCCCATCCGTAGACGCTTCCGTTGAACTTGTTGATGGTCGCATATGTACTTTCCCCTGTCGGCACTACTGCGTACGGGCTGAAATTGGCATTGGCGCTTATGCCTACCTTGCCGAATACAGAGGTAGACATCGTGATGCCTATATTGTTCATGTTCAGAGAGTCTGCAAGGAAGTTGTAGCCCGTGCTCAGGTTCAGCTGGTCTATCAGTTTGATCTTCTTTGTCCCTGAGCCCGTGGTGTCGCGCAGGTCCCTGACCTTTGCCTCAAGGTTGTTGCCTATCGACAGGCTCATGCTGGCTGTCTTTCCTTTTCCCGGGGCGGAATATATCTGCCCGGAGTAGATGTTATAGTCCTCGCTGTGGGCCACACCGTTTGCATCCACATAGTTCAGTGTCCTCCATCCGTTGAAGTACGTGCCTTTTTCAGGGCTGAACGAGAAGGACACAGACGGGGAGATTATATGTCTGATGGCCTGTATCTTCCTGTGCTTCCCGAAATTGAAGAGACCGTAAAGCCTTGTGTTGGCCGATATGCTCCCGGAATAGTTGTGGGTCGTCCCGAATGTCCCGAACTGCCCTGAGTCTATCTCCTCCACATCGTCTGTCACAGGATTGTATTTGCGTTCCGTCTTACGGAAGAACCAGTTCATGCCGTAGGTTATGCTTGGCGTGAAGTTGATATATTTGAAAAGGGTGAAACTCGGAAGCCCGATCTGGAAATTGTGCGTCATCCCGTTCTGGAACTTGTCGAGAAATCCCGGCTTGTTGAACTCCGATGCCTTGAAATTGACCTTGTTCTGCAATGTCGTACTGTATCCGAGGGAGAAATCCTCATAGAACTTTTTCTTGCCCACACGGTTTTTCTGCTTGAACGGATAGAAGCGGCTCACCGAGAACGTAAGGTTAGGCAGGGTGAACGAGTATGAACTGTCCCTCGAGTTCTGGCTGTGCAGGGCATTGACAGACAGGTTCATCTTCCCGTTCCAGTTCTTGGAGTAGGATATTGAAGACGATATCTGGTTCTGCAGGGCTTCAGTGACGTTGGTCGAGTTGTACTTGTTGTTGGACGGGCTGGAGAAGTTGACTGAAGCACTGAAAGATGTGCCGGGACGGGCCTTCGAGTCCTGTGAGTGGCTCCATCTTACGGCAAAGTTCTTCGTCTGGAAAAAGTCTGAACTTCCCTTTTCTCCGGTCTGGTCGTTGGAGTATGTGAGGGCAAAGCTACCGGTGCACTTGTAGTTGACCTTGTACCTGGAATTGATGTCCAGCGCCCATGACCCGAGTGTGTATATGTCTCCTGTCACCGACAGGTCGAAATAGTCCCCTATGACAAAATACATTCCCAGGTCCCTGAGATAGAATCCTCGCGAATTTTCTTCCCCGAACGTCGGCATCAGAAGTCCCGTCGCCCTGTCTGGCCGTTTCGGGATAAACCCGAACGGAAGCACTACCGGGAACATCGGCACTCCCTCGACGACAGGGTAGGCCGGGCCGAAGACGGTCCTCTGCGAAGGCTTGGTCATCACTTTGGCGGCCGTAAGGTGCAGATAATAATGCGGTTCCTCACAGTCGCACACGGTATATTTCCCGTTGGTGATGTTTATGGACTGGTCGGGCATCATCTTGATGTTCTTCCCGTGGAGGATGCCGTCTGCCTCCTGGGTAATCATGTTGGTGATCCGCGCCTTCCTTGTGTCGAAGTTATAGCGGAGTTCCTCCATGGTGTAGGTCTTGCCTTTTTCTTCCATGGTAGGCTGGCCGGTGACAGTCCCCGTAGAGTCTTTCGTGCCCCTTGCAAATACAGTCTTTGTCTGCAGGTCATATTCCATGTAGTCCGCAGACAGTTTCATGTCTCCATAGGTGACTGTGACATCACCATAATAATATATCATCCTCTTGCCTTCCGTGAAGTCCTCCACTATGGAGTCCCTTGCGGTGGTGAATGCCGGCATGTCAAGGGAACTCTTGTCCAGAAGGGCTATGGAGTCCGCCCTTGCAACCGAATCCGCACGGGCGGTAGAGTCCATTGCAGCACGCATGGAATCCGTTATCGCAACAGTATCTGCAGCCCTCTCAGTCCTTTCGACCCGGACTCTCTGGCGGTTGCGCCTGTTTCTCCTGTCCTCCTGAGAAGACACGGTAAACGAACTTATGAGCAGCAGCAGGAATGCCGCCACAACAAATCTGTCCCTTGCTGTCTTATGCCGAGTCTTTCTATTATATTGAGACATCAATAATATTCTATGCGTTTTGCAAGTTTTTTTATACTTTTGCAAGATGCAAAAATATAACTAATTTCACATTTTACAAAATACAAGTTGCCTGTGCAATGAAATTCGATTTCCACCATATATCTCTTCTGCTGCTCATCTGCCTTTCAATGGCAGCCTTTCAGGATGCCGCTGCGCAGCAGTCCTCTTCTACCCTCAAATTGAGGACAGTGGTCCTCGATCCGGGGCATGGGGGAAAGGATGCCGGATGCGTGAGCCGCGACAGGAAGACATATGAGAAGAACCTCACACTGTCCATCGCCCGTCTTCTCGGGCAGAAAATCACCCAGGCCTATCCCGATGTCAAGGTAGTATACACCAGGACAACGGACAAGTACGTCACACTAAATGACAGGGCGGAAATCGCCAACAGAAATCATGCCGACCTGTTCATATCAATCCATATAAATTCATTTTCATCGTCTTCCCCGAACGGTTTCTCCGCCCATATCCTTGGACAGTCCAGAGACAAGAACAGGGACCTGTTCTCATATAATATGGATGTCTGCCGGCGCGAGAACTCGGTGATTCTGCTTGAGGAGGACTACAGCACAAAATACCAGGGCTTCGATCCGGAGGACCCGGAGTCTTTCATCTTCTTCAATCTGATGCAGAATGCGTTCTATGAGCAGAGCCTGCTTTTTGCCGCTGATGTCGAAAAAGAATTGTCAAAAGGGCCGATAACGCACAGCAGGGGCATCTCACAGGATCCGTTCTACGTTCTTTGGAAGACAACCATGCCGGCGGTGCTGCTTGAACTCGGGTTTATCTCCAACCCTGCCGACCTGAAGATAATGAACTCTTCTGCAGGCAGGGAACAACTGGCCTCAAGGCTCTTTGCGGCTTTCAGGGAGTTCAAGAAAAAGTATGACGGCAGCCTCGATCTCTCTGCCGCCCGTGCGGCACAGCCGGAAAGGCAGGAGGATGTTTCCGCACAGACTTCTGCCGGAGACACGAGATACGGGGTGCAGATACTCGTGCTGAGCAAAAAACTCAGGAAAGGGGACAGGGCCCTGAAAGGATATGACCCTGAAATATTCTCTGCCGGCCGCCTGTATAAATATGTAGTCGGAATCTCCGGCTCTGAAGCGGAGGCAAGGGATACCTACAGGACTGTCAGGCGGAAATTCCCTGACTCTTTCCCGGTCAAGATATCAGGCGGGACAGTGTCACCGATGCAGACAGCAGGGAAGTAAGACAACCATGTCAAGACAAGAAAAGCCATGAAACCAAGCAAAGAACTGAAAATCGGGATATTCGTGACAGTAGTGCTCATACTGTCTTTCTTTATCATAAACTTCCTGAGGGAAAAGGACATTTTCAACAGGCAGATGGAACTCTCCGCTACATTTCCCGATGTCTGCGGGCTTACTGAATCTGCCCCTGTATATATAAAGGGGTACAAGGCCGGGGCAGTCTCCGATATAGCCTATGACAATGTGTCGGGGATGTTCACCGTGACCTGCTCGTTTGACAAGGGCTTTGCTCTCCCGTCAGACTCGAAAATGGTCATCTACAGCGTCGACATCATGGGCGGCAAGGGCATAGAGCTCGTGCCCGGCGCATCTGCCGAGCCTCTTGAAGACGGAGACATGGTGGAAGGCGTTGTCCGTTCCGACCTTCTCGCTTCTCTCGGCAACGGACTGATCCCTCTCGTGG
>JADILX010000045.1 GCA_017695025.1 Candidatus Cryptobacteroides excrementavium | reverse complement strand
ACGGTCAATATAGACCTGAACTGGCTCCTGACCGGAGGATACGGCATTGATATGTTCATGATTCCAGGACTCACCGGTCTCTTCGGTATCCGCAGCCAGAATTATGCCGGCTATGTCCCTTTGTTCGACCTGGGAAGCCCCGGAGCTGCACGAGAACCCATACCTGAGGACGGAGAATACACATACACTTCATCTTCACAGGACATCGACCGGGATGAGACTGATACCATATTTAATATCACCGATGACCGCCTTACAGGCATAACAGGGAAAGTTCCTGTCTATACAGTATACACAGAATATACTGTCTACAGGACCATCACAAACTACGACAACTACACTGAAAATGGCGGTGAAAGACTATACTCTGACTACACGGAGAAAGTGCTGTCAAGCATAGAGACAAACAGGGAACCGGCATACGACTACATCATCGAATACTCCATTTCATATTACAGGGAGACAGAGTAGCAGAGACTATATGGCCAGAAAAGTGATTTTCAGTGAAAATATTTGCAATTAAAGTGAAAAACACTACCTTTGCACTCCCAAAACTCCATACGATTATAATATAAAAGATACAGAATATGAAAAGAACATTCCAACCATCACAGAGGAAGCGTCGCAACAAACACGGATTCCGTGAGCGTATGTCCACTCCGAACGGACGCAGGGTTCTCGCCTCACGCCGCCGTCACGGACGCAAGAAACTGACAGTATCATCTGAAGACAGGTTCTAGTCTACAGGTATCGGGATTATAGGAGGGGCTGACTGCAGGGTCATGCCCCTTTTTCTGTATATCCGCCGATTTAATGACAAAGTATCAGACAAGTGCCAGATTTATACCCTGCTCAATAAAGACCCGTATGGAAAGGATAATGGAATGTGTGCCGAACTTCAGCGAAGGACGAGACCCGAAAGTCATAGAGGCTATCGCCAATGCTATTTCCAAAGCTGCTCAGGGCAAGTCATCCGGAAACGGGAGAAAAGATCCCGTTATGAAAGATGATGGAGTAAAGATATTGCATATCGACCGGGGAGAGGCCGCTAACAGGACAGTCATCACTTTCGCCGGCACCCCTGAATCTGTAGTAGAGGCGGCATTCAATGGTGTACGCAAAGCTGCAGAACTCATCGATATGCGTATCCAGCACGGTACGCATCCGCGTTCCGGAGCGACAGATGTCCTGCCGCTTGTCCCTGTGAAAGGCGTAACACTCGAAGAATGCGCCACTATGGCAAGAAAACTCGCCGGGAGGATTTTCAATGAACTCGGTATTCCCTGCTATTGCTATGAGGCGGCGGCATTCAGACCTGAACGGAATAGGCTTGAAGTCTGCCGCTCCGGAGAATACGAAGCCCTTCCGGAAAAGATTGCCGACCCTCAGAGACGGCCGGACTTCAGTCCTGACAGCTATAACGACATTGTGGCACGCAGCGGAGCCATCAATGTGGGGGCCAGAAATTTCCTGATCGCCGTCAACTTCAACCTGGACTCCTGCTCCGCTGAAATCGCCACTGAAATCGCCCGTGATGTACGCGAATCCGGCAGAGTCATCAGACACCCCTCCAGCCTTCATTCCGGGCACGACAGACCCGAAAATGAAAAAGCGGACGGAGGCCAGGACAGCAGAAACAGGGAAGAGACAGTCAGGATTCCAGGGACTTTGAAAGGCTGCAAGGCGATAGGCTGGTATATAAAAGAATACGGGATAGCACAGGTTTCAATGAACATCACCGACATCAATGCCGTCCCGCTTCACAGGGCTTTTGAAGAAGTATGCCGCTCTGCAACCGCCCATGGAGTCCGGGTCACAGGAACAGAGATCATCGGGCTTGTTCCAGAAAAGGTTCTGCTGGATTCTGGAGAACATTTCCTTCCCGAAGCAAAAGGAGGGCCGGGGACGCAGGTCCCGGACGCTGCAGCCGACAGGAAGACAGCCGCAGGGAAGGCAATGCTGATAGAGACTGCCGTCCGCGCAATGGGTCTCAATGACCTGAGACCGTTCGACCCGGAGAAAAAAGTCATCGAATACTGTATGCGAACCGGCAGTCGCGGCTGACATTCCTGACATAATTGACATATCGACTTCACGGGAAGAAATCCGCAGAGAACAGACGGTGGACATACGGTCTGACATTTTTTCACATTGGCAGGATTGCTTGTATCTGGCATTAATATTGTACCTGCCAGTGACCGGTCTCTGTCCGCAAAAGACGGGGGCTGAATGAGACTTTGAAAAAATCTTTAAATTTATAAAGCTATGATTACAAAGAAACTTGAGGCTGCCATCAACGATCAGATCACTGCTGAATTCTGGTCATCAAACCTCTATCTCCAGATGGCGTTCTATCTTGAAAAAGAAGGCTGGGATGGCTTCGCACACTGGATGTACAAGCAGGCCGAAGAGGAGCGGGAACATGCCCTCGACATGGCACACTACCTCATAAAGAGAGGCGGGGAAGCCAAGGTGGCAATGATAGATGTAGTACCTTCAGGCTGGGGAAGCGTCCTTGAAGTGTTCGAGCATGTATATCAGCACGAATGCCATGTATCAGAACTGGTCAACACAGTTGTAGATTCAGCTGCTGCCGAGAACGACAAGGCCACACAGGATTTCTTCTGGAAATATGTCCGCGAACAGGTCGAGGAAGAGGCTACTGCAGCCGGCATTGTAGACAAACTGAAAAAAGCCGGTGAAAACGGGCTCTTCTATGTGGATGCCCAGCTCGCACAGCGTTAACATCCGGCAGGACATTTCACTCACAAAAAGTTTTGACGAAGCAAAGGTATCGGCACCTCAGGGTTCCGGTACCTTTTTCGTTTACCGGCCGGTATGCGGCGAACTGACAACAGAGGTTGAAACAGGACTCAGAAACGGAGTGCTGAACCGCGTATAATCATAATTATCGTATTGTATTTGCCGGAGTTTATGTAATTTTGTCAGTCGTTGCCGGAAATGATTATCCGCAATTGACGGACAACGGCATTTTTATTCAATAAGCGTATAAGACCATGCAGAAATCAGTAATAACAGTGGTCGGCAAAGACACTGTAGGGATAATCGCCAGAGTATGCACTTATCTGGCCGAAAGGAAGATAAACATTCTTGACATTTCACAGACCATCGTACAGGGGTTCTTCAACATGATGATGATTGTGGACACATCCGGAATGGACACCGATTTCACCAGCCTTTCAGATGGGCTCGACAGGCTCGGGAAAGAGATCGGAGTCCAGATCAAATGCCAGAAAGAGGAGATATTCGACATGATGCACAGGATATGATGCCTGTGCCGGGACAAGAAAGACGAGACAGAAATGATAAACATGAATGAAGTCTTCGAGACCATCGATATGGTCGAGAAGGAGAATCTGGATGTAAGGACAATTACAATGGGGATAAGCCTGCTTGACTGCGCAGACAGCGATGTCGATGCCGTCTGCAGCAAGATCAGGGCAAAAATAATGAAATATGCCGGCAGGCTCGCCGGCACAGCAGAAGACATCGCGAGGGAATTCGGAGTGCCCATTGTCAACAAGAGAATATCAATCACGCCGATATCCATAGTCGGGGCCTCCTGCTGTAAAAGCACTGAAGACTATCTGAAAATAGCCAGGACTCTGGACAATACCGCGACAGAGATAGGGGTGAACTTTCTCGGAGGATTCTCAGCCATAGTATCCAAAGGTATGACAGCAAGTGACAGGCTGCTCATAGAATCCATTCCAGATGTACTTGCCTGCACAAGGACATTATGCTGCTCTGTCAATGTAGGTTCCACCAAGACAGGAATAAACATGGATGCCGTCAGGCTAATGGGGAAGACAATCAAGAAGACAGCCACAAAGACTGCAGACAGGGATTCGTCCGGATGCGTAAAACTTGTTGTGCTCTGCAACGCCCCGGATGACAATCCGTTTATGGCCGGAGCATTCCATGGCATCACTGAAGCAGACGCCATCATCAATGTCGGGGTCAGCGGCCCAGGGGTCGTGAAATATGCCCTTGAGAAAGTACGCGGAAAAAGTTTCGAGGTATTGTGCGAAACTATCAAGAAGACCGCATTCAAGATAACGAGGGTCGGACAGGCTGTCGCTCAGGAAGCATCCAAACGGCTTGGAGTCCCGTTCGGTATAATAGACC
>JADILX010000044.1 GCA_017695025.1 Candidatus Cryptobacteroides excrementavium | reverse complement strand
ACTCAATACAATGCGAATTTTCAAAAGAAAAATATATGACCGGATGCTGGAATGGAAACATGAAGCGAACGGGAAACGGGCCTTGCTGATACAGGGAGCAAGACGTATAGGAAAATCTACCATTGTTGAAGAATTTGCAAAAAAAGAGTACAGCTCATACTTGCTTATTGATTTCAACAAAGCCTCAGCCTCAGTAAAATCTTTGTTCAATGACCTGATGGATATTGATTTTCTGTTTCTCCAGCTTCAGACTATCTATAATGTGTCGTTGGAGAACCGGAAATCTCTCATTGTCTTCGATGAAGTACAGAAATGTCCGATGGCGAGACAGGCCATAAAATATCTCGTGCAGGATGGCCGCTATGACTATATTGAAACAGGCTCTCTAATCAGTATCCGTCAAAACACAAAAGACATCACTATCCCGAGCGAAGAAGAACGGATAGATATGCACCCTATGGACTTCGAGGAATTCCTGTGGGCGACAGGAGATACCGCCTCCGCCCCTCTGATACGAAGTTTTTACGAAAAAAGACTTCCGTTGGCGGCTGCGCATAGAAGCAAGGAGAAAGATATCCGCCTGTACATGCTTGTAGGAGGGATGCCGCAGGCAGTAAATGAGTATCTCGACACAAACGACCTGTCCAAAGTCGATGCAATAAAAAGAAATATCATTCAGCTCTACAGCGATGATTTTCTAAAACTTGACCCGTCAGGAAAAACAAGCCGCCTCTTCATGTCCATACCCTCCCAACTGAGCAAAAACATGTCTCGTTACTATCCGAGCGCGGCAATCGGCAGCATTGACAGCAAAAAGGAGGAAGAACTGCTTGCAAATCTTGAAGACAGCAAGACCGTCCTCGTATCATACCATGCCGATGACCTGAATGTAGGTATGTCCCTGACAAAGGATATCTCGAAATACAAACTGTATGTTTCCGATACAGGATTGTTCATTACAATGGTATTCTGGGACAAGTCCTTTACTGAAAATGTCATTTACCGGAAACTCATAGCCGACAAACTTGAAGCCAATCTGGGCTATGTCTATGAAAATCTTGTAGCCCAAATGCTTACCGCCACCGGCAATAATCTTTTCTACTATACTTTCGAGAAAGATGAAAAACATTCTTATGAAATAGATTTTCTGCTTTCAAGAGGAAGCAAAATATGTCCTGTCGAAGTAAAATCCTCCGGATACAGGACTCATGCTTCCCTTGACGCTTTTCGGAATAAATTCTCATCTAGAATAAAGCAGAGTTACATTCTGTACACGAAAGATGTGCAGAAAGACGGTGATCTTCTGTTCCTGCCGTTCTATATGGCGGAACTTATTTAGAAACAGTCTCTTAAACACACATCCCGAACAGCCATCCATTTGAGACAAAAATCAAACGACAACGCCTTTATTCATGGGTGGTGACGCCAATGCTTTCTCATCCGTAGAACAGGATTCAGGCTCCAAGGGAGGACCAGAATTTGTCGGCATTATGTCTCATGTCAGCCAAAGCGGAAGCCAGACGGGACTGGATTTCGGGGCGGCTGAACGGGAAGAATGTGCTGCCGGGATTCAAGCCAGCCGCTGTCAGAAGATGAACCTTGCGGCTGTCCGAAGCCGCATCAGGACACCAGAAATCCCGGGCAAAAAGCATAGAAAAGACCATCAGATGGAATGATGTGCCGACAGTGCATGCCGAGCCTGCAACAAGAGACAGAAAACCGTCCGGTCCGCACGGAAATACATCCGGTCCTGCATACTGTCCTGCCGATGCACCGTCTGTTACTCTCAATACCGGCATCCTCCTGTCTTCGGGCAGAACAGACGCACTGTCCTTCCCCAGCATGCCGGACGATGCAGCGTCTGCAAGCATTTCTGCAGCATGGTTCCGCTTTCCGGGAGAATACAGCAGGACATATCTTTCCTTTTCAGTCAGACTTCCGCCAGCATCATGAAGACCGGCTGCATTGCTGTCTGACGGAAGTTTCAGAGCCCCCGGCATCACCGCTCTGTAAAAATCCGCGCCATGCAGCAGCACGGGGTCCGGAAGGACGGGGACATCTCCAAGAGAAAGAAAATCAGCCGTAGACTTCTCCCTGACAGAGATAGCCTCGTAGCAGGACAAAAGATCCTGGACTCCGGACATGGGAGACCTCAAAATACCGGATGCACTGGTTGAATTGTCTTGAACATAGCCGGAGACATGCGGATGCGGACCGGCGGACGGGGCATAAGCCACTTTTCTCACCCTGTCAGTAAAATTCAGGAAATAGGCTTTAGAAAAGTCTATTGCAGAAGGATTCCATATCTGGTCGCTGCCGGAGACAAGCATATCAAAGCCGGACCAGTCATATGACCTGAGACAAGACTCGGTCCTGAAACACTTGTCCGTCAGCCTCAGCCGGCCGGAAGCAAAGGCTCGGAAGGCTGACTGCTTCTCAGCCATGAACCGGACTTCCTTCCAGTCACAAAGAAGGCGGCGGACAGTATGCTTGGCATTGTAAAGGCTGCCAAAAGATACCGGAGCGGGATACAGCCTCCGTTGGGCTGCACTGCGGAAATCTATTATCCTGACATCATTTCTGCGGCTGCGGAGATATTCCTGCAGGGCAAATGCCTGCAGGACAGAGCCATAATTCATGGCCGCATGGAATGTAATAATGCCTATTTTCATCACCACCTATTGCTTTTCAATGCCGTCAATTGCCTTTTAAGCTTTTCAACGCTGTCCATTACCTTTCAAGGCCGCAAATTGTTTTTCGGCGCTGCAAATTTCTTTTTATACTTCAGACGCCTGCGCAACATCAGGTCAAAGACCAGGACATAATATACCGACGGGCCGAATATCTTCTCCAGCCTGCGGAACAGCCTTATCCTTATGCTCCTGTGCCTCGGGGAGCGCAACTGGTCATTACCCGCCGCTGCTTCGCCGACAGGTCTGGAGACAAGGGTCATCATGGCGGCCAGTCTGCCGGCAAACCGCTTACCCTTGTCCGTCACAGGAAGAATCAGTGAGACCCCATGCCCGGGCGCCGGCACACTTTTGTCCAGGCCCCAGAAATCCCCTATGGTCATGTCCGACACCCTTTTCATCCCGGCATATGGACATCTGTAGCAAGAATCCCGGTAAGTGAAGCCGTCCATGAAAAGATTGTAATACAAGTCCTCAATCCTGAGTCCGGACAAAGGCCTGTGGGTATATAAGACTTTGCCGTCTTCTCCCTTTACGGTCATCCGGAATTCATCCCCGTCACGGAATGTCACCGACGACACAGAAGACAGGCTGATTTTCAAATTCTTCCGGACATATTCAAGAAAAAACGCCTCTGACGGCACTCCATGGCACACAAGATCCACAATCAGAAGATTTTCAGGCTCATCCGGGAACATCTTGCGCACAGCGACAGCCTGACATGGCATTCCTGTGAAAAGCACTGGTCTGCCGCCCCTGACATCATCCCTGAGTTGCGACAGAACCCCCGTAATGCTGCTGTGGACATACTTGGAGCCTTTCAGCCGCCACAGGTCATCCTCACTGTCCACTCTGATATGACGGATGCCGAAACGGCCGGAACCGTCAGACCCGGCAGTGCTGCCATAGACGACGCCTCCATCAGAGAGAATAAGCCGCGACAGCACGGAAGCCGCACCTCCGGATGCACTCGAGAGATATTCCCCGCTATCCTTGGCCCATGCAGCAAAAGCAGTCCCGGGAACAGCGGACGGGACAGACCGGATAGACGCAGCAAAGCTAGAAGACGCAGCAGAGCCAGAAGATACAGAAGATACAGCCGACGCAACAAAGCCAGAAGAGACAGCAAACGGACAGGCACGGACACAGGCTCCGCAGTCAATGCATCCGGATGCATCTATATGCGGATACATATGCCCAAGTGCTCCCGGCCGCATTGTTATGCAGGCCTTCGGACATACGAAAGCGCAGAGGGCACAGCCTGTACAGTCATTATGCGGACAGATATCCTTCATCTGCTCATGGAGATATTATTCGTTTTCATACACGCATGACGGACAATCATCGCTTCAGCCGGACCTTGTGCAGCCAGTCGGCAATCATTTTTCCTGTGGAGTCCCGCTCGGACCTGTCAAGGCCTGCAAACCACACCGAGGCTGCCACGCAGACGACGGACACGGCACACAAGGCAAGGAAAGTCCACACATTGTCCTCATGGAACACCAGCAGCCTCAGCGCAAGAGGCACCGGCAGGGACAGCGCGAGAACAGCGGTCGTCCTCATAAGCACCTTCCGTACATAATTCCGCAGGGAAAAACCTATCTGATGCCTTGCGAACAAGAAGCGGACTGCACCTGACAGGGCAGAAAAACAGATCATCACATAATACACCGTCTCCGGAGCCATTCCGGAGCGGAACATAAAATATGAGACCGGTATTGTCATCATGACGAGAAGGCTCACAGCCACCTGATAATTCCGTATCTTGCCGGTAGCGGCAAGAGAAGTCATAAGAGGGCTTCCTGAAAGGCTGCATACGAGGGCATCGCACATTATCAGGATGATGAATATGTCCGCATATTCCGGCACTTTCTTGAGCCAGACATCAAGTATAAAATCTACACTGAGCAGAAGAGGCAGGGCGATGAAATACAGCAAAAAGAAAGAAAACTTGAGTCCGCGCAGGGCAAGCCTCTCCATCTCTTTCACTTCGCCGGCAGCATAATTCTTGGTAATCTGCGGATTGAATGCCACCTGAAAATTGTTCACGAAACTGTTCACCGAATAGGACACCTGGGCGGCAATGCCTCTTGCAGCATTGACCGCAGTACCGAAAAAGAGATTGAGAAGAATATTGACACCCTGGTCTTTCATTATCCACGCCAGGCTGCCGAGTACATTCCATCCCGCAAAAGAAGACATCTCCCTGTACAGGGTACGGTCATGTACGGGTACGGGCCGGCACTCCGCATAACGGCTCCTGCACCACAACTGATAGAAGGCCCTCACCCCGACCTGGACAAAAAGCATGAGCAGCCCGTAGAGCACGAGTTTGTCATACGGGAGTACCTTCAGGAGGAAGACAAGAAGCAGTTTTGCCATCACTTCCGCAATGCTGACATAGGCATATATGCTCATTTTTTCATGGGCGATGATGGCGGCATTGTACGGGACCTGGATGACATTGACAAAAAATGTGATGACGGAAAAATGAAATACCCACCTCGCCGCAGACATCCTTTCCGGGTCAATCACAAGTTTTTCATTCAGGAACCACAGCCCTAAGGTCTCCGCCAGAATCACTATCACGGCACCGAGCACCAGATGTATCCTGACGGCAGCGGAAAAGACAGTCCTCAGCCTTTCCGCATCACCCCGTCCCAGTTCATAAGTAAGATAGCGCTGCGTCGCCGAAGCCATGCTGTTGCTCAGGAAGGCGAACATCGCCACCACTCCCCCGACGACATTGTAGACACCGTAGTCGTTGACTCCGAGCACATCAAGAACAATCCTGGAGGTGTACAGCGTCACCCCCAGGATGAGAATCATTCTTACATACAGAAAGACTGTATTTCTCGCAACTCTCCTGTTGTCTGTAATCTTTGTCTCCGGCATGATGCAAAGATACACAAATTGTCACAGAAACCACAGGGTGGCGCGTTATGCCGGGCCGGGCAGGCCTAATCCCCCGGAAGTTCCAGTCTGGAAAGCACGGTCACCTGCAGTTGCCTTATCTCCTCGCTTGCCCCGATATAGTTGGAATTTCTGCCCACAAACACAGCCTGATATGTCCCGGGCTTTTCGTAGGTATAGGAATATGACGTCATGTAATTCTGCATGTTCTTTATGACCGTCCCCTTATCGTTCTGAATGGAATTCATGGACATCGGGACAGAGATGCACCATCCGTCGATGTCGTAGTCGAGTTTACCGCCTGCAATACCCTGGAATTTGATGTCGGCTGAATCGTCATCGAACCTGATGGACCCGTCACCGCGATTGTTGTTGTAGGTGCTGTCGACCGGAATCTCCCCGTTCATCATGACAGTCGTGTAGAGGAATTCGTCAAGATCCGTCTCCAATGTCCCGAAGTTCTGCGTCTCGACAATAAGCGAACCGTTTACCCAATAGGTCCTTTGGGCGTTCTTTTTGTCCTCTCCTTGAGTAGGATGCCAATGAAAAGCCAGACAGAAATTCTCTTTCAGGTCAGTGACAGGAATCTCTACCGACACCGGAGTTTCACTGTTCTGCTCAGGCCGGTCTTCGGTCCAGACTTCGGCCTTTATCCACCCGGCAGCCGCCATGTCCCCGCTCATCGAGGCTATGGTTGCCCTGTCAGCCTCCGGGTCATTCCTGTCAAGACCTGAGAACTTGTCCGTATAATAGACATCAAGGCCACCGGCATACGAGCCATAACGCGAAATGACATCAAGGCGTAAAGTCGCCTTTGTCACTTCCTCGACAGGAATAGTATACCTGTCCCTGTACCGGTATTCAGACCCTGTCTCCCCACTATAGAAAAGGATATTGTCCACTTCTCCCGTAAAATTGAATTTTACCGGATCTCCTGCGAGATATGTGTTCGAAGGGTCAAACGTCACATTGTAGTCTACATCATACAATATGTCATTCTGCGTACAGCCGGAAAACACTGCCGGAAGCATAAGGGCTGCTGCTGTAATTGTATATATTTTTCTTGTCATAGTCTTATATGATTAATCCTACCAATACTTGTTCTGTACAAGAAGCGTGTTGACTCCCAGTTCGATGGACGGGATAGGCAGAAGGATGTGCTTTTCCTGCACTGCAGCACCTATATTGGCGGCATAACCGGCCTGATCATTCCCTGACGGCCATGCCGGGTCCTGAGTGTCTGTCAGATAATCCTTCATCGCATCCGTGAGTATTCCCCAGCGGATGAGGTCGTATTTGCGGAGAGCCTCGAAGCAGAGTTCCCTGCCCCTTTCATTGCGGATCAACTGCCGGAACGAGTCCTGATTGTATGTGGACTTGTCCTTCGTGCTGATGCCTGCCCTGTCCCTTACCCGCAGAATACAGTTATATGCGTCTTCTGTGACTCCATTGAGTTCATTGTCGGCTTCGGCAAACATCAGGAGCACATCGGAAAATCTCAGGATCGGGAAATTGATGCATGTATACAGATCCTTGGCTTTCATCTGCTCTTCTCCCCAGTCCCGGCCGTCCTTGCCTTTCACTTCCCTGCGCCATTTTCCGCAGTTTCTGATGCCCCTGGCTACAGCAGGATCCTGGCTTGTCGTCACCTTGTTCACCACATACGGCGTCTTGTCTATACTTTTCTCGCACTTGTAAGGTGAATTGTCATTGACATACTCCCTTACATCGGGATATTCAGGCACATGTTCGTTTCCGCCGTAATTGTACGGACACAGATTCCAGGCCTGGCGCTTGTCCCAGCAATACTGTTCTGCCACGTCCTCGTCGGTAAGGTCCACTACAGTCCCGGCGGCAGTGACAGTCTGTATTTCAGCCATTCTGGCGATGTCTTCATCAGTCCTGTCATCTTCATAGTAGAGGTTGAAGAGTTTGAGGGAGCCGTTGTACTGGCCGTAGGAGTAATTGCAGGAGAAGTTCGCAAAGCCCTCGCCCCCGGTGCTCTGAAGACCTATCAGGTCACCTATACGGCCGTTGGTCCATGCGGACGAACTCGACCTGTCCCCGAGGAAGTCCACTTCCCACATAGACTCGTTGAAGTCCTTCCCGTAGTCGTTGCTTATCATGTCGATAAAGACCTGGGCATAACTCGGGTTCAAATCCATTTTCAGACCCGGAGCAGCCTGAATGATATCCCATGCATGCTCCCTTGCCTTGGCGAGATACTCGGCCTTGTCGACGCCGTCAGCACGTTCGACCGACTCACCGGCCATGAACAGGTATACTCTGGCGAGAATCCCTTTCATTGCAGGCCGTGTCACACGGTACGGTGCATTTGTGAGAGTCTCATCTGCATATTCGAGACAGTCTTCCATCTCGGATGCAGCCCATTTCAATATCTCGTATTGCGGAGTCGCCCCGCTCATCACTTTGTCCGGAGACCTGGTGACCTGTGTCTTAAGAGGCACATCCCCCCATGCCTGTGCCAGAAGGAAGTGGTAGTATGCCCTGAGGAACTTTGCCTCATAATAATATTTGTGGTCCGGGTCATACTCCGACCCGTATACTGCTTCCATGAAAGCATTGGCATTGCCTATTCCGGCATAAAGCTCTTTCCATGCATCGTAAATCTCGGTACTGCTTGCATCGTGCGTATACTGCTGCGAGAAATTGTTGGTCGTCGACCTGTTGAAATAACTCAGGTCGTCCACATTTGAAAGCATCAGGGAATAGTAGTTCCCGTATACCTGCTCATTGTTCATGACACCGTATATGCCGGCAAGGCCATACTGTACTTCCGATTCACTGTTATAGAATGTTCCAGCCTCGATTATATTAGGTTCCCTGTCAAGAAAATTGCATGACACGGCAGACAGGGCAGCGGCAGAAATCAGAATTGTTGTTACTATCCTTCTCATATTCTCATGCATTTTTAGAACGTGAATGAAATACCTGCCGTCAGGCCGAATGACCGTGGATAGGCAGACCAGTCAAATCCCGGTGTCAACACCGAATTCCTTGTCGAGACTTCCGGATCGGGGCCTGAATAATCAGTCCATGTCCAGATGTTGTCGGCAGAGACATAGACCCTCATCGTGTCGAAATGCATCCTTCTGAGCACACGGCGAGGAAGGGTATAGCCGACCGAGATATTTCTCAGTTTGAGATAAGAACCGTCTTCCACCACCCTTGATGAGTAGACGAACATGTCATTGGCACCGATAGCCGGAATATCGCTTCCAGGGTTCTTCACCGCGTCAAACCGGCCGGTATATGTGGCCAACTGGTTGAGATTGGCCGTATTGCCGTTTTCGAATATCAGTCTGTTGGCGTTGAGAATGTCATTGCCATAACTCCACGAGAAGAATATGTTGACATCAAATCCATAAAAATAGAACGAGTTCCCGAATCCGCCTGTATGTATCGGCTGTCCGCATCCGATGACAGTGCGGTCATTGTCATCGATGACCCCGTCACCGTTGATGTCCCTGTATTTCGGGTCTCCCGGTTTTACATTGGCCCGCCCCGTGGACGCGCTGTACGGGATGCCTGCCTTGAGGAGACTTCCGTTGGCAAATTCATCAGGCTTGTATGTGCCTTCATAAATGTATCCGTACATGAGGCCGGATGGCTTGCCTACCTGAGTTACATATGGATACTGGCTGTTGAACCGCATGTCCCAGTTGACAGCGGAGAAGAGCGAATACTGTCCATGGGTCAGTTCCGTCACCTTGTTGCGGTTGAATGCGATATTGAATGATGTCGTCCACTGGAAATTCTTGTGGTTGATGTTCAGGGTCTCGAGAGAGAATTCAAATCCCGAGTTGCGCATCGAGCCGACATTCATCATGGCAGAAGTATATCCGGATGATGCCGGGATAGTGGCCTGGAGAAGCAGGTCGTATGTGTTCTTCAGATACCAGTCTGCCGTCACCCTTATCCTGTCGTTTTCGAAGAAACTGAGGTCGATACCGGCATTGTACTGCTCTGTCGTCTCCCATCTCAGTTTTTCGTTGGTCATGTTGTTCGGGAAATATCCGGACACTATCTGCCCGTTGAACACATAGTCGTAAGACTCGGAATCTCCCGGAAGTGTAGTGATCTGGGCATAATAGTCATATGGAGTGGTTGTCCTGTTGTTTCCGGTCAGACCCCAGGAAAATCTCAGTTTGCCGTTCTTGAGCCAGCTGCTGTTCTTCAGAAGGTCTTCCCTGTTGAAGTTCCATGAAAGTCCCACTGAAGGGAAATACCCCCATCTGTTGTCTGCAGGGAACTTCGACGAGCCGTCAGCACGGAACGACGCTGTAAGATAGTATTTGTATCTGTAATTGTAGTTGATTCTGAAAAGGGCGGACATCAGGGTCCAGTCGTATTCGTAAGGGGCGACATTCTGATACTGTCCAGTATGCAGCCCGTTGAGACCGAGGGCTTCAGTGGACATCTGTTCGGATCTTATGCCCTTGTAGTCAGTATTCTGCCCCTGGAAAGTCAGACCTGCAAGAAGATTGAGATGATGGTTGCGGCGGACATGCTTTGTCCATGTCAGAGTGTTCTCATTCAGCCATGTGGTCTGGTCCGTCCAATAGATCGCACCGTTGATTCCTTTTCCGGACGGAGATCCGGCATACCCGGTGTATGTCTGGCTTCCGTTGAACTCTTCCCTGCGACGCTTGTTCATAGTATAGCCGCCTGACACTTTCAGCACAAGGTCAGGTATGATGGTCCAGGACAGGCTCCCGTTGGCATTGAAGTAGTCGACGATTGTCTTTCTGTATTCATTCCGGACGGTCTTGGCCGGATTGAACCGGTAGTCATTCGCATCGCTTTCCAGGCCTGTATCTATCAGATCATCCATGAAATCGTCAAGGATTCCTCCCTGGCTCAGCGGCTTGACCGGACGGTATCCCCAGAGGGAATATATGAGCCATCCGGAAGCAGAGGACGATGACTGGGCATCTGTAGGCGTGACACCATTCGTGATAGACCGTGAATAGTTGGCAAGGAGATTGAACTCCACTTTCTTGCCTATCTTCTGCACGAAATTGATCTTTCCCTGGTACCGCTGGAAATTGGACTTGACGATGATTCCGTTCTGGTCAACCGCAGAAAGGCTGACATTGTACCGGTTTCCCATCTCCTTGCTTCCTCCGGAGAGGGAGACGCTGTAGTTCTGGGTAAATGCCGGACGATAGACCATATCCTGCCAGTCCACCCACTCGGCATTCCGATAGTCCTCCAGCGTATATCCGTCCTGCAGATAGGTGTTGGTACCTCCATAGACCTCGTATCTGTCTGTCTGGAACTCGACAAACTCGAGCCCGTCCATCAGATCTATCTTGTTGGCTATCTTGCTGCCTGTCCATGAAGCGCTGAAATTGACCTTCGGCTTCCCCTCTATACCCTGCTTTGTGGTGATGACAACCACACCGTTCGCACCTCTGGCGCCATAGATGGCAGTAGCAGATGCATCCTTGAGGATATCGATGGACTCAATATCAGCTGAATTGAGGGCCAGAGCCATCGAACTCTCTGACGGGAAGCCGTCGATGATATAGAGAGGGGCACTGCTCTGAGTAAGGGAGTTGTTTCCTCTGATCGTGATATTGGCCTCAGTGCCGAGGGCACCGTCAGAAGTAGACACCACTACTCCGGCAATGCGTCCTGTAAGAGCCTGGTCAAAATTGGTGACTGGTGTTTTCATGACATCTCCCATATCCACCTTGCTGACCGAGCCCGTGAGGTCTCTTCTGGCTACGGAGCCATAACCGATACTCACTACTTCAGCGGCATCTATGGACAATTGTTCAACGGCAAGGGACACATTGATGACACTCCGTTTTGCCACCGCCTCCTGCACTTCTTCAAAGCCAAGGCACGAGTATATCAGCGTGGCAGACTCAGGTGCGGATATCGAATAGTTGCCGTCCATGTCTGTTACCGTACCATTGGAAGTATTGCCTGCCTCATAGACGGTGACGGCGACAAGAGGTTCGCCAGCAGTATCAGTCACACGGCCCTTGACCTGTACATTTTGCGCAGCCATTTCAAATGCCGCCAGCATTGAGAAAGTCAGCGCAGTCAAAAGAACTGTTAATCTGTGCATCTGTTAATTATGTAGTTAGTAGTTGATGATATATTGTCATTTTTTCACAAGCCGGAACTCCACAGGCTGTCCGTCAAGGCAGGTCGCTGTCAGGACAGTCCTGCCGTCACCGGAGTCAAGGGACACATTGCCATAGTCTTCCGCAAGAGAATATTCCCCTTCAAGAACGACTTTCCTGACAAGCGGCTGGCTTGGCTGGGCGGTAGTATAGCCTTTCCGGGTAATGCCGAGATCCGGGGTGCAGATACTCATCACCGCCATTCCGTCTTCAGATGTCCGTTCCATCACGATAGTCTCGGCATCTATTGACAGCACCGGGAGATACGGACGCGAATCCTTGCCGGCTGGCACAGAAGCAAACGCTTCTGCTGAGGAAGCCCCGTCATATGCCGAATAGCATACATAGGCCGTAATGCCTGTAATATGGTCATTGACAACATGTGCCGTATTGTCATTCTTTATGACAGTGTACGGAAGATGTTTCGAGAACCTGTTCACATCCTTCCCGGACGGATGTACAAGCATCATATATTCATATGAGGCCCCAGACGGTGAGACACCATGGTCGATATACGCCGTGACAAAATCACCGGTCCCGGTCTTCTTTTTCGTGTCGGAAGGGGATGTCTGCGTCTGCTTCAGGACAGTCAGCCCGCGGGCATCCTTTATAATATAGGTATTTCCCTTCGTGTCGGTCAGCACTGCCTGTCCCCCGCCCTGGAAATGATATGAAAGCGGGAAGGCATCAAGCCATTTTTCATTGAGGTCAAGCTCCTCGTTCCTGTCATCGAGCCGGAGCTGGTATATGGTGGTCTCGGTAGGGTACGAAGAATTGTTGGTAATTCCGCTGCCGATAAAGACCACCCTGTTGTCAAAGCAGAAGACGCTCTTTGTAGCAGTGGCTCCGGGGCAGAAATTCTTCCTGTCTTTCTCTACATATGTGAATGCAAGCACGCCATTGCGGCCTTCAAGGGATGATACCCCCGGGAAACGGCTGTCATTCCTTTCCATGAGTGTCCCTTTGAGAGGATTGTCAAGCATCTCGAACGGAAGATGGATGGTAGTGGCGCCAGGCACCCTGTTCCAGTCCCAGCCTTCCTGTGAAAAGCCACTCTCCCTGGCAGAGACAGGGCTTCCAGAGCCTATCAGTTGGGCTGACCCGTAACTCTGATAACGCCCGAACCTGTTGTCTGCAGTGTATATCTCGGATGCCCATACATCGGAATTATACCCCTTGAGGACAAGCATCCAATTGTCGCGGCGATGTACTCCCATCGCCCCATAGTTGAAGACAAAAAAGCCTTGCGGGGCAGAAGAAGCGGAGACTCCCGCCTTCTTGAGTCTGGACGCAAGTCCATCATCAGGCGCCCCGAGATAAAGGTATGCCCCGCCGAGGTCAGGGTCAGCAGCGAGCCCGGAGACTGTAAGATCCCCGAGAAGGGCAAGCCATGCAAATGCATTGATATCCGCCTTCGGAATAAATCCGTTGAACGGATGTCTTCCGCACACTCCGAGCCCCCAGTCGGTCAGGTTGCAATAGTCACGCATCGACAGCAATGCATGCTTGAAATTCCTGCGTGCATCTTCTGTAATGACAAAATCCGTCCCGGCAGTACAGCGGCAATAGTCCCCGAGAGCAGCAAAGGCGCCTACCGAATAGGCAGGATAAAGTCCTCCATGATGGAACGACGTCCCGTCAGGCTTCAGGCCGCCGAGCGTACCCGGCGAATAGGCAAGCGACCCTGAAAGCCATGTGCCGAGAGCCTTCATCTTTGCATACCTTGCCTCCTCAGAGGAATTCATCATCGCAGATATGAGTTTCGTCTCCAGAAGCGTATGCCAACTGTCCAGCATCTCATCCCGTCCATACTGGAAAGGCAGCCTTGACTCAGAAAGCCCGCTCCAGTACTCCAGCACCTTTACATACCCGTCTGTCTTCCCGGCTGCAGCAATCTCTTTCCTCAGCAGCCACATGCCTTTGTACAGTTCACGTATCTGATATCCGTAATGATGGTTGGTCCCCTGGCCGCTGCCGAATGCAAAACCCTGGTCTATGGCATGATCCATCGCGACGAACACCTTGTCGAGATTGGCCTTGTTGCCCGTATAATAATAGTCCTGGGCATAGTAATAGATGAGTTGTCCGATATACCTTATCCTCATCTCGCCGAGACTGTTGTTGAACTCGTCGTCGCTCAGCAGAGGAGCCCCGGTGACAGAACCGTCTTCAAGCCGCTTCAGCCCGTATTTCGAATACGAGTCGTCAGCCCTTTTCAACAGAGTATTCTGCACATACGCAGCACTCGAAAGCCCTTCGGAAATCATCCTGTCCATCTGCTCTTCTACAGATGCGAGCATCTCCTGCTGCGAAGCATCAAGAGGGGCGTACTCCAGTTCAGGATACTGCTCCCACTCCCACAGGCGGCACCAGTGCCACATGTTCCTCTCCAGACTATGGTTGTTGTCCGGGATCTGCATGTCAGGAGTTATCTGGTCATGCAACTTCACCTGCCTGAAGGAAAGCCGGTCAATATAGACCGTACCGGAAGGCACAGAAGGAGGGGTGGAGACCGTCATTTTAGCCACATTGACCGGCCTGTCGGCGACTTTCAGGTCCCCGTAGTACCGTGTCCCGTCCGGAAGCCGCATGTCGACATATTTTATCCACGCTGTCCTCCAGCCGCAGAAATCCATGTTGAAGTCAAAATGACAGATTTCATTGCCGCTCCAGTCACTGAAAGTAAACCTGAGCGGCGCATCCATCGGCGCCGTGTTATATATCCATACCATTATACCCGCACGGGGAACTTTCATGGAGGACTCGATGTCAAGAAAATTATTGAAAACCAGTTCAGCCTGCCCTTCCCATGAAAACCTGATGGACTTGGATCCGTCCTTGAACTTATCGCCGGAAGAGACCGCTTCCCCGTTTCCGTTCACCTTCACGAAATGCGGGACCCCGTCTTCGAACCCATACTGGGCATTGACAGCAGCCTTTGCATTGAATGACAGCAGGTATACAGACATACTGACAATCAGTAACAGCAGTATTTTTTTCATCGAACAAAAATATTATGTCAGACTGACAAATTTATTATAAATTTCATCATTTTCAAACTGATTATCACAATTTTGACTGGCAATCGAGATTTTTTTGTTTTTAATCAAACTTTATTTAATTTTGTCAATTACGTGAACGGTAACAACCGTGAGCATTAGAACGATACGTTATAATTTTTATATTATCCTTCAAAAACTGCTTCTATGTATCTTAAAACCATTCTGGCCACGGCCCTCTCTGCCACGGCGATTTTTGCCTGCTCTGTCAGGCCCGACATCATCAAGGACAACATTGCGAATGCCGAAATCCAGACAGGCCTGCTGATGGAGGCATCGGAAGAAGGAGACACTGTCCGCATACCGTCTTCCTACCAGAACGGGGAAATAGTATACGTGCCTGCCGACGACTGGGTCAGCGGTTTTTTTGCAGGCACACTCTGGTATATGTACGAGCTCACCGGCGATGAGAAATGGGCGGAACATGCCCGCATGCACACAGAAGTCCTCGAAGACATTCAGTATCTTACTTGGCACCACGATGTAGGTTTCATGATCTATGACAGTTACGGGAACGGGCTGCGCCTCAAGAACATCGATGGCTACAAAGAAGTCTGCATAAACACGGCAAAATCCCTTTCCACGAGATTCAGGCCAGGGGCAGGGGTGCTCCAGTCATGGAATGTCGACAGGGGTTGGCAGGCGGAGAGAGGCTGGGAATGCCCGGTGATCATCGACAACATGATGAATCTCGAGCTGCTTTTCAAGGCGACTGAATTCAGCGGGGACCCTACCTATGCCAAGATTGCCGTAAGCCATGCCGACAAGACCCTTGAGAACCATTTCAGAGAGGACTGGAGCTGCTATCATGTAGTGGACTATGATCCTGAGACCGGGGCCGTACGCAGGAAATGCACAGCACAAGGATATGCTGACGAGTCGGCGTGGGCAAGAGGACAGGCATGGGCGCTCTACGGGTTTACAACAGCATACCGCTACACGGGAGACAAGAAATACCTCGACCTGTCAGAAAATGTTGCGGAGTATCTTTTCAACAGCCCTACAATGCCTGAAGACCTTGTGCCGTACTGGGACTTCAACGCCCCGGGCATTCCTGACGAGCCAAGGGACGCATCGTCTGCAGCAATCATCGCATCAGGGCTCTACGAACTCTACCATCACACCGGGAAAGCAGTCTATAAGGACAGGGCGGACAAAATACTCGAGTCCCTGTCTTCTCCTGCCTACAGGGCAGAGCCTGGCACAAACGGAGGATTTATCCTTATGCACTCTGTCGGGAGCATTCCTCATGGCAGCAGCATAGACGTGCCTCTCAACTACGCCGACTACTATTTCCTTGAGGCCCTCATACGCAAGGCCAATATCGAGAAAGGCCTTCCGCCTGTAAAATGACCGGTGTAAAGCAACTGACAATGTCATCACAATGTCTATCATAAAGTCAAATACAGCCCTTGCAACTGTTCTCCTGGCCATGACCCTGATTGCATGGCCAGGCAACGGCATGAATGCAAAAGACGGGAACGGTATATCCTATGTGGATTTCAGCGGACAGCCGGCAATACTGTCCTTCGAAAACGGCATCGTCCCGGCAAAAGAAGGAAGACATTCTTCGCTGAAAGTGTCTCAGGAACATTCCAAACTCGGGCAGAACTCACTCCTCTGGAAATGGACAGGTGACGGGGCGTGGATTGAGATTCCGGGAGAAATCCCGTATCTCCCCGAGAACCCCAATCCCAAGGAGACCTCCGTATCCACCTTCGTATTCTGGGTATATTCTCCATCCCCTGTCGACGGAAGCCTGACATTTACCTTCATGAAAGGGGACAAGGTCTGCTGCGGATTTGACTACAGGCTCGGGTTCACGGGATGGAGAGGGGCATGGGTGGCCTTTGACCGGGACATGGGAGGAGAGCCTGAGACAGGGATGGACAAAGTGGTGATTAACGCCCCGGAAGGTGCGAAGAAAGGGACTTTATATTTTGACGGCATCATAACATCAGCATTCGAAGATGTCCGCCACCACACAGCCGACTGGCAGGCCCCGTTCATAAACAAAGGCACTACATCGCACTGGCTTGTCCTCAATGACAACTGGAACCTGACCCTTGACATTCCGTCCGGAGAGAATATCACGGAAAGAGAGAGAGCCGAAATGGATTCCGTCAAGACAAGATTCATCACGCTTGTCAGCGAAGGGAAAAAGGTAAAGGACAAGGAGCAGATCCGGCAAACATTTGGCTCTTATGGCATCACCTTCAACAAAGACGGGACAATAACAGGGAAACCGATATTCTTCACAAGATACGGTGAAACATACATCAATCTCGGCATCCCTGACGCGTCAAGACAGTTCAGCGACAACGGCCAGCTGCTCCGTGCTGCAAATGACTTTATGCTTGACCTTGCAGTCGCATGGCAGAATGCGGACAGCCAGGAATGGAAAGATGAAATTGCAGGCATGTATGTCAGTATGACCCGGCATCTGCTTGACCAGGGATTTGCGGCAGGGAGCGCCCTCGGCACACTGCATCACCTCGGATACAGCATGAGAAATTTCTATACAGCACCTGTCATCATGCATGAAGTCCTCGAACAGGCAGGGCTTGCCAAAGATGTCCAGCAGGCCATGGAATGGTTTTCCGGAGTGGGAGAAGTCAAGACAGCCCCTGTTGCCCCGGGGATGGACATAGATGCTTTCAATACATCCCTGACGGGAAGGATGGCATCTGTCATAATGCTTGAAGACACCCCTTACAAAAAGGCATACATGAAGGCGCTTTCAAGATGGATAGACAACGGCTTCAAATACACTGAAGGGCTGCGGCCATGCTTCAAGAGGGACGGCAGCGTCCAGCATCACCGGAAAGCCTACCCGGCCTATGCTACAGGAGGGTTTGACGGGGCGGTCAATGCCGTCTGGATGCTGCACGGAACCGGCTTTGCCGTATCCGAAGAAAGTCACGGGATATTGAAGCAGGCATTGCTGGAAATGAGGTTCTACTGCAACCTGAAATCATTCCCGCTCGCCATGTCAGGCCGACATCCAGACGGGAAAGGGGCACTTATACCGAGGCATTTCGCACTGCTGGCCGATGCCGGAAGTCCGGACGGGAAAGAAATCATAGACACAGATCTCGCCTCTGCATACCTGCGCCTTGCCGGGACATCCGGCAAATGGGGGAAGAGATTTTCTGCTGCAGGCATAACAGCAGAGCCGTCACCGGAGGGATGCCATGTATATCCTTTCAATTGTTCGCTCTCCTACAGGCAGGACGACTGGCTTGTGACGATAGCCGGACACAGCAGGTATCTCTGGTCTGCCGAGATATACAACGGGGCCAACCATTACGGACGTTATCTCACCCACGGCAGCATGGAAATCATTGCGGACGGACACCCTGTCAGTTGCATCGGAAGCGGGTATCAGGTAGCCGGATATGACTGGTGCCATGTCCCCGGAACGACAGCAGCAGAAGTGCCGATGGAAGCCATGAAAGCAGACGTACGCAATGTCGATGAGTTCTCCGGCTATGAAGAAATGCTGCTCTCCGATGAATGGTTTGCCGGAGGAGTTACCCACAGGAATACAGCCGGGGCATACGCCATGATATTGCACGAGCACGACAAATACAACGGTTCCCTGAAAGCGAAAAAATCATTTTTCGCTGTGGAAGACAGGATTGTCTGTCTTGGCTCAGACCTTGAGAATCTTCTGCCCGGCTCTTCCCTGCATACGACACTGTTCCAGAATGCCCTGCCAAGCCCTGAGTCAGTGGCAGGCTCACCTGAAGGCATTGATGCCGTACTGTCGTCATCGACATCCGTGAACGGCGGCAAGATTTCCGTAATGAACTTTAACGAGACTTACACCGGAGATATGACAGTGCTGCAGGATCATTTCGGGAACGCATGGTTCGTCAAGGATGCCAGGATCGGCGTCAGAAGAGGCCTTCAGCAGTCGTTCCATGAAGAGACAGACGCAAGGACAGAAGGATACTTCGAAAAGGCGTGGATTGACCATGGGGGCATGGTAGGCAAAGGCATCCTGGCAGGAGACAGATACATGAAAGACAACTATGAATATATGGTCGTAGTGCATGCTGACGAAAAAGAGATAGAGGAATATTCCACAGGACGACTTCCATACTCGGTATTGAGATGCGACAGCAAAGCGCATATCATCCGTGACAACGCCACAGGCATTACAGCCTGCGCAATCTATGAAGAACTTTCCGGACTTCCGGAGCAGGCCTGTTCCGGTCTTGTTGCCGCTACGCCTTGTATGCTGATGTTCAGCATGTCAGACGGAAAGATGACCTTGAGCGCAAGTAATCCCGACCTCAACCTTTATCAGGGGGAAAGCGATGAAGAATATGACGAAGACGGCAACAGGAAAGAAAGAAGTGTCTATGGAAGGGAATGGATAGACAACCCTTGCGGCCCCACAGAGATAAGGATTGTAATGTCCGGACTGTGGAAACTCGCCGGCGACACATTGTCCGACGTGAGCGTAACCTATGAAGGAGATGATACAGCCATCATCTTCCGGACACGGGAGGCGCTGACCGAAGAAATCACTCTTTCAATGGCAGAATCCGACTGAAAGCAACTGACGCACCATGGGAAACAGAAAGATACCAAGAATCGCATATCCGCTTGCAGGACTGGCTGCAGTCTGCGGCTGCAGCGGAGATAACAGCGCCGTGCAGGCTCCGAACATATTGTATGTATTTCCCGACCAGTTCCGGGCTTCCGCCCTTGCATTCTGGAATGAACCGGAATATGCAGGATACGTGGGATGGCAGGCAGACCCTGTACATACGCCCAATCTCGACCGGTTCGCCTCCGAATCAGTGGTACTGAACAGTGCAGTAAGCACCTGCCCGCTGAGCAGTCCGCACAGAGGGATATTCCTTACCGGAATGTATCCGGAGCGTAACGGCGTGACCCTGAACTGCATGAATCTCCGGCCGGAAAGCACCTTGAATCCAGAGGCTATCTGCATCTCAGACGTACTCAAGGAGTCAGGATATTTTTGCGGATATATCGGGAAACTGCATGCCGAGACCCCGATGAAAAACGACCCGGCCAATCCCGGGCACTATGTAAACGGAGACCATCCGGTATGGGACGCATATACACCCCCGGAGAGAAGACACGGATATGACTGGTGGTATTCCTACGGCACACACGATGTACACAAAGACCCGCACTACTGGGATACAGACGGAGTGCGCCATGACCCTCATGAGTATTCCGTCAGGCACGAGACAGACAAGGCCATTGAATTCCTGCGCAACGAAAACGGAGAAAGGGACGCCGGCAAGCCATTCTTTCTGACTGTAGCATACAATCCTCCGCACAGCCCATACCGGAGCATGGAAGACTGCATGGAAGAAGACTATGCCCTGTATGCAGATATGGACTATGACGAGTTATATGTGCGTCCGAATGCAGACACCACCCTTTCAAAGGCTCCGTCCATAAGATATTATTTCGCAAATGTGACCGGGGTGGACCGTGAATTCGGAAGACTGCTTGCAGAACTAAAACGGCTCGGGCTCGATAAAAACACAATAGTCGTATTCACTTCCGACCACGGGGAAACAATGTGCAGCCATGGCACTCTGGACCCGAAAAACTCGATATGGGCAGAGTCATACAGTGTCCCTTTCATAATCAGATATCCGGGGAAAATCAGGCACAGGGTGGACAACACCATGCTCAGCACCCCTGACATAATGCCGACACTTCTGGGACTCGCCGGTCTGGAAGACAGGATCCCGGCAAGCGTTGAGGGCCACGACCTGTCACCGGTCTTTCTTGAGGACGGCAGGGCATGCCAAAAGCCGGAGTCCACGCTCTATATAAGAAATCTTGACGGGGAAAAAGACAGCAACGGTATCGTGCACGGGATCTTCCCTCAGGCAAGAGGAGTACAGACTGACAGATACACAATGGAAATATCCGTCAACAGAGACTTCTCCCTCAGAAGTGTGCTTCTCTACGACAATGAGGCCGACCCATACCAGATGAACAACATCCCGTACAAAGACCATCCGGAACTGTTCAGTGCCTTGTGCGAGGCCCTCGCCTCAAAACTGCAGGAAGCCGATGACATCTGGCACAGGGACAGAATCATGCAAAGACTCGGGCTTGCGGTTAAGCCCTGAATCCGACTGGCACCGGCCAAGACCCGAGACATACCCTGAAACAATAAAAACAGACAGACATGACCGTAAACATTAAGACAATAGCCACAATACTGACAGCAGGACTCTCCCTCTGCTCGTGCTCAGACTATTCAGACCTCGAATCAGAGATATCGGGGCTTGAAGACAGAGTTACAGCGATTGAGAAACAGGTCGGGGAGATCAATGCCAACGCCATAGCAGCAAAGAAACTTTTTGACGAAAATAATCTCATCATCGGAGTCAACGAACGCGAGGACGGGACCGGATATGATATTGAATTCAGCGACGGGTCTTATGCAAGCATCTATGTTGCGGATGACTCAAGACCGGGTGGTGGCATTTCCCCTGTAATAGGTATCGATGCTGACGGCAACTGGACGGTCCAGATTGGAGACCGTGAGCCGGAAATAATCGAAGATGCACCGAACGCATTCGGAGATGATGCCATCGCCCCAAAAGTGAGGGTAAACGAAGACGGCTACTGGGAGATAAGTACGGATGGCGGCATTACCTATGAACTCATAACATATGGCAATGGCAAGCCGGTCTACGCAGATGCGTCCGTCCTCACATCCTCTTTCTTTACATCGGTCACCTATGATGCGCAGTCAGACAGGCTTACACTGGTATTGAGTTCCGGGGATGAAGTGACACTGGCAGTATATGACATACTGACAATAGAGTTTGAGGGCTACGAGGAAGGGCAGTCAATATTCCTGTCCCAGGAACTGGCTTTAAATGTGACTCTTTCACCAGATGTGACCAAAGCGTATTTCAGTGAATACCCGGAAGGATGGAGGGCAAGACTCGAAGAAACAGCGGACGGGAACGGGAAGCATGTTCTGACAGTCATGGCACCGGAGACAGGCACCGCAGGGAAATACACTGTCATACTCAGGCTTGAATCAAAAGAAGCCTACGTCAGGAACTGCGTGCTCACATTTTCGCTTGTGGACACCCAATGGGATCCGTCAGCATGTGCAGAATGGAACGAATTCGTATCCGGAGCAGACAATAATGTCCTGCTGGACTTCTCATATGCAGGCTATATGCATGGAGAAAAAGCCCCTGACGAGATAGCAATGAATCTGGAGTCAGGCACGGCGATTGTCAACGGGGAGACTTACAGGATATATGATTTGACCGACTATGGAGCCATACCGGATGACGGCAAGTCCGACAGGGATGCGTTCCTGAAGGTACTTACTGAGATATCCGGAGGAGCAGGGACTGCAGACAAGCCGAATCCCGTCCTGAACACAAAGGGAGACCAACTTACATTCAACCATAAGAACAAGGCCAACGCTGTAGTATATTTCCCGGAAGGGAATTTCATCCTGCATACGGAAGAAGACAACATCGAAAATCCGTCGGCACCGGAAGGCTATGTCACACCGTCCATCATAATAAGGTGCGGCAATTTCGTGCTGAAAGGGGCAGGCCGGGACAAGACCACTATCACTATGGCAGACATGGGCATGCCGTCAACCACAGACATGTACTCATCACCGGACATGCTCCAGTTGAAACACAACACAGGCATACAATATAACAATATCCTCGCCACCGTGACAGGCGACACTCCGAAAGGAGGCTTCTCCGTAGAAGTCAACAGCACAGCAGAACTGAAAGCAGGCGACTGGGTCTGCCTGTACCTTCACAACAGGGAACTGGAACTTGTCGAAAAGGAACTTGCGCCATATCCGGTCAACCCGTCATCCAACTGGGTCATAGTTGGAGACGGTAAGGAGGACAATAAAAACAGCGGCGTCGTAGTCAAAGATCTGCACCAGATAAAGTCCGTATCAGGGAACAGAGTGACATTCCATGAGCCTGTCATGCATGAAGTAGAGGCGAAATGGGACTGGAAAATTGTCAGTTACCAGCATTACGAGACTGTGGGTGTGGAAGATATCACATTTGCCGGAAATGCAAAGGAAGACTTTGACCATCATGCATCATGGATGGATGACGGGGCATACAAGCCTATAAGCATGACACGCCTTGTCAACTCATGGATGAGAAGAGTGGACTTCACAAGCGTCAGCGAAGCATGTTCAGTCATAGAAAGCGCCAATGTATCCGTATACGACTGTGAAATCTCCGGTGCACGCGGACATTCCGCCATCAGATCGCAGGCATCATCCAGAGTATTCATAGGGGCTGTCCGGGACAGGGCCCACGGGAGAAGCATGGACGAACTCGGACACAATGTCACAGGAAGCGACCCGAATGAAATCACAGGACAATACCATGCTGTCGGAGTATCAAAAGAGAGCATGGGAGCAGTTTTGTGGAGAAACACCTGGGGCAGCGACGCGTGTTTTGAAGCCCATGCAACCCAGCCTCGCGCCACGCTTATCGACTGCTGCAAAGGCAGTTTCAGAAGATGGAGACAAGGTGGAGACGAGATACAGATGCCGAATCACCTGTCAGACCTTACTATCTGGAATTTCAACAACACTACAGCATTTTCGGGAGAATGGATATGGTGGGACAAAGGTTCGCAATGGTGGAAATTCATGCCTCCTGTAGTAGTGGGGTTCCATGGGGAACCGGTGATGTTCAATGAAGAACAGACTCTGCGCATAAGCGGAGAGGGGATGCCTGTCGCTCCGGAGTCGCTTTATGAAGCACAACTCAAGAAAAGGCTTGGGGCTGTCCCTGGCTGGCTACAGTCCCTGAAAGCAGTTGCCCAGTGAGGGGCCCGTCAAGACGAGGGAGACAGACAAGACTGAACCACAACAAGATATAATTAGACACAAACATAAAAACCAATCAAAATGAAATCCTTACTTATGATATTGAAAGCGGCCGGCCTTGCAATCTGCGGGGCAGCCATGCTCGCCTGCAACAACCTCGATGAACTCGAGCAGAGGGTGGACTCCCTCGAAAGCAGGATACAGGCACTTGAAACACAGTTGCCGCAACTCAATGAAAACGTCAGCGCACTGTCCGCCATACTCGATGACGGCAACATCAGCAGCATCACTGTGGACAGCGAGTCCGGCAACCTTGTCATCACCACCACTGGAGGCACCACCTACGAACTGGCTCAAGGCTCGGCGGGCAATGCTCCAGATCTCTCTGTAGATGAAGACGGATACTGGATCATCCGCTATGCCGAGGATGAGGAATGGCAACAGATCACCGGACAGGACGGCAATCCTGTCCTTGCCTCAAGCAACGCCATAATGTTCGGTGTCAGCGATGACGGCTACTGGGAGATAAGTTATGACGGAGGAAAGACATATCTTCCTGTCTACAGGGAAGACGGACAGACCCGCATCCCTGCCCTTGAAGAAGACTCTGACTTCTTCCGGGATATAGAATACATCGAAGAGGAACAGATGCTCTATCTTACACTCTCCGACGGGAAAGTGATAGAAGTGCCTGTCGTATCCGACTTCCTCGTACAGATAAAGAATGTGACATACGGAGAGGCTGAAAGGTTCACTCCAGGACAGACCCGGACATTTGATGTGACAATGCGCGGTGTAGAAGCGGCTGATGTCAAGGCTCCGGCCGGATGGAAAGCGACACTCGGAGACGTTGTGGAAGAGACAGCAGTCCTGACTGTAACGGCACCGGCCACCACACAGACCCTGACTAAAGTCATGGCAGACACAGAGACCGATGTGACCATCCTTGCGGTATTTACCAACGGACTTTCATCTATGGCCAAGATGACAGTAGGCTTCTCAAACTCCCCTGGAGTCGAGATTAAAGAGGGTACACATACGGCCACATCTGTAGTCTTCACAGTTACGCCAAACCAGTACGCAACATCATACAAATACCACCTCTATCCGCAGGCGACTCCGGCCCCGGCTTCAGCAGAGGATTTCGCATCTGCTCCTGAAGTGACGGACGACTTCAGCACTCCGCTCACACTGACACAGACCACAGAAGCCCAGCCTGCCGATATTGCCCCTGTCAGCACATATGTTCTCTATGTACTTCCTCTTGACACGGAAGGCACAGCCGGTACAATCCAGAGCAAGACGGCCACGACGCCGGACAAGACATACGACAGTCTCTATGACAGTTTCATGGATAACCGTCCAGTCACTATCGGTGAAAACACATATTCAAGGAGTGATTTTGCCGATGAAAACATTATCCATATAGCAGACGGAGAAGTAGCCGCAACAAATGGAAACATCTATTTCATAGATGAAGGATGTACTATTACAAGCATTGCAAATCAAAATGTAATCCTGATAGGCAATTCAAAGGACGCCAAGCCTAAATGGGTTATGTCTGCAAGCAAATTTTTGTCTCCTGTATCTGGAGAACAATCCCGTCTTATCCTGTATAATATTGATATAGATGCATCTGGATACAACAGTTATATGTTTGCAGTAAATGTTGATTTTGATGAGGGAGGAGCATTCGGAGAACTTGTCCTTGACAATTGCGACATCAGTATGACCAAAACTTCACCGTTCTATTCAATAAGCAAAGCCAGAACCCTTGATAAATTCGTAATGATGAATTGCAATGTCAATGTCCCTGCAGCGACTTCAAATAGATTCATGATTCACACAAACACATATGAGACCGAATTCAGTAAGATAGTATATTCAAACAACATATTCTATTGTCCTGATGGTGTTGCATCTGGATTCAGGCTGTTGAGCAGTTCAGTCGCCAATAATACCAATGCAACCGGTGTTACAGAAATCAATGTCGAGAACAATACATTCATAAACACTGTTCCGAGCAATTCTGCAATGATAATTGCTGATAACATACAGACAGCGACGTTGAACAGCAACATATTCTATACGGCGCAGACTGTAAACAACAACAGGAATATGATCAGATGCAATATATCCGGATCCGGTGCATATCCGGCAACGGCAGATGCTGCCACAAATTTTGCCTATGACACCAACAATGCTATATACAATATATTCTACAGTGCAAACTATGTCCCTGCATCCGGAAGTGTCGAGCCTGTAACTATTATAGGAGAATCTCCTTTCGCGGATATCGATGTGGCCAATGGAATATATACATTATCTGCAGAATACAGCCAATACGGAGCGCGGCGTGACTGAAACGCCACTCCATAAATGACAGAAGCCTGTCCGCGACATGCCGGACAGGCTTTTTTTCAATCAATAGACCGCACTGACGTCAAGAACGGTATTTATTGTGGATATTGATTCCCGCGACCGTCCTATTCCCCATACAAGTATTTCCGCTGCTCAGGGGTGAGGACATCTATCCTGCATCCCCAGCATGAAAGTTCACGGCGTGCGACATCCTCATCTATGCTGCGCGGCACATTATTGACCATAGCCCCCGGGACACGGGATATGCTGTCCCTGTTTCTGACAAGATATCTGGCGCTGAGAGCCTGTATGGCAAACGACATGTCCATGATTTCAGCAGGATGCCCGTCTCCGGCAGCGAGATTGACAAGACGCCCTTCAGCAAGGACATATATCCGGTGCCCGTTGTCAAGAAGATAGGCAGTGATATTCTTGCGTGCCGGCTTTATCTCTTTCGCAATGGCGGCAAGTCCACGGACATCGACTTCGACATCAAAATGACCGGCATTGCAGCATATGGCCCCGTCTTTCATGAGCCTGAAATGTTTCTCTGTGATGACGGCATTGCAGCCCGTGACGGTCACGAAAATGTCTCCTGCAGCGGCAGCCTCTTCCATCGTCATCACCTTGAAACCATCCATCACAGCCTCCAAAGCCTTTATCGGATCTACCTCCGTGACAATGACTTCAGCGCCAAGGCCTTTCGCCCTCATGGCCACACCTTTTCCGCACCAGCCATAACCCGCCACGACTACATTTTTCCCGGCTACAATCAGATTGGTCGTACGGTTGATCCCGTCCCAGACAGACTGGCCTGTCCCATAACGGTTGTCGAAAAGATGCTTACAGTCGGCATTGTTGACCAGCATCATCGGGAACATCAGTTCCTTTGCCCTGTCCATAGTCTGAAGCCTGAGTATGCCTGTAGTCGTCTCCTCGCATCCTCCGATGACTCCAGGGATAAGATGACGGAACTCTGTATGCATGAGATGCACAAGGTCTCCTCCGTCATCGATTATTATGTCAGGTCCCGGCTCCAGGACCTTTCTTATGTGCGATTCATATTCTTCTGCTGTTGCACCATACCATGCATATACATTAAGCCCGTCATGGACAAGGGCAGCCGCGACATCATCCTGAGTCGAAAGCGGGTTGCTGCCTGTGACATACATCTCGGCCCCGCCTGCGGCCAAAGTCTTGCACAGATATGCCGTCTTAGCCTCCAGATGCACGGAAAGGGCCACTTTCAGGCCCTTGAAAGGCTGTTCTGCCCGGAATTCAGCCTCAAGGCCGTTGAGCAGCGGCATATGATGTTTTACCCAATCTATTTTCAAGGCCCCGTCTTCCCACAAAGCCGGATTTTTGATTTCGCTTGCCATAAAGTATTTATTTATAATTGTCGTTTTATCAAGTATCCTGGCAAATTTAGCAAAAGATTTTTTGGTTAATCGGATTGATATGGATAATTTTGCAGCCGGGATGAAATCCGGGAGACCGGAGACATTTATTAACTTCATAAAACCAGACGAAAATGGGACTTCTTGACGGAAAAGTCGCACTCATCACAGGTGCGGCAAGAGGTATCGGAAAGGCAATCGCCTTGAAATACGCATCCGAAGGCGCAGACATCGCCTTTACAGATCTTGTCATCAATGAGGCAGCCGAGGCCACGGCAAAAGAAATCGAGGCTTACGGTGTCAAAGTGAAAGCATATGCTTCCAACGCAGCCAATTTCGAAGAGACACATACTGTCGTTAACGAGATTCTCAAAGAATTCGGGCATATCGATATTCTTGTCAACAATGCCGGTATCACAAAGGACGGGCTTATGATGAGAATGACAGAGGCACAGTGGGATGCTGTCCTTACTGTAAACCTCAAGTCTGCCTTCAACTTCATCCACGCAGTGACCCCGGCAATGGCAAAGCAGCGTGAAGGAAGCATCATCAACATGTCATCAGTCGTAGGTGTATCAGGTAACGCAGGACAGTGCAACTACTCAGCGTCCAAAGCCGGACTGATCGGCCTTGCCAAGTCTATCGCCAAAGAGATGGGGCCGCGCGGCATCCGTGCAAACTGTATTGCACCGGGCTTCATCATCACAGACATGACCAATGCCCTTCCTGAAAAAGTTCGCGAGGAATGGGAAAAGCAGATTCCTCTCCGCAGAGGAGGCACACCGGAAGATGTTGCCAATGTAGCCCTCTTCCTTGCAAGCCCGCTTTCTTCATATGTCAGCGGACAGGTTATCCACTGCTGCGGTGCAATGAACTGCTAAAACCTGTTCCTGCGACATTGCAGGGACAGCCCATACATAGAATTTAAGGCAGGGGCGCTGCCATATGGGACCGGCTCAGATATTGAGCCGGTCTCTCTTTTTATATCTCAGGCGAAATCTCATTACCATATTCAATTCCCGGAAAGGGAAATTACTTTCCCGTCTCCCTCCATATGATCTGACATTTCCGACATTAAATATGTATAATTCACGGATTTTTTCTCTTTTTTAATCTTTTTTCTGTTTTGTCGGTATATATTTACCTGTTCGGGACAAATGACTACGGACATCAGAGACATGAAAGCGACCGCCTTCAATACAATCAGAGACACTGTCCGGGAAGTGGCAAAAGACATGGCAAGAGCCATGGCCGCCATGTGCGACCTGATAATCCCAAGATATTGCATCGTGTGCGGGAGACGTCTTCTGCTGTATGAAAAATACATCTGCATCTATTGCGTAGCCGACTTTCCTTTCACCTACAACTGGCGGATCACACACAACCGCATGGCCGACAGGTTCAACACCATGATACAGAGAGACATTGAAGGCCGTATGGCGGCCCCCGCCTGCGATACATCACAGCCGGGACGGGAAGCATATGCATACGCTGCCGCATTGTTTTTATACCGGGGAGATGCCCCGTACAGGCGTATCCCATACAGAATCAAATACCATGGCGACACTGCGGCAGGAAGATATTTCGGGGAAATTCTCGGCAAAAGACTCGCATCGGCAAGACATTTCGATGACGCGGACATGGTGATACCTGTGCCTCTGCATTGGCAAAGGAAATGGGCAAGAGGCTACAATCAGGCGGAAATCATTGCGAAAGAAGTGGCCGCAGCCACCGGAGCATCATTGAGGACAGACATTCTGATAAGAAAGCGGAAGACAAAGACACAGACAAGGCTCGATGTGGACAGCAAGGCCAGAAATGTAAAGGGGGCATTTGCTGTCAGGGAAAAATTCGTCAATTCCATACCGCCCGCACATCACATACTGATAGTCGATGATGTCTTTACCACCGGAGCAACCATCAACGCCTGCTTCAATGCGCTGCGGACGATATATGGGCCGGAAGTACGGATCAGCGCCGTCACTCTGGCTTTTGTAGACAACGGCTGACCATCAGGCACTGGACAACAGGCTGTCATCATATTACAGAAAAGCCATCACATTACAGGGGCGCTATCACATTACTGGGGGTCATCACAGACGACACCTGAAAGGCCCAGACTTTCGGCTATCCCGGACAAGACAGGCTGAAGCCGTAACGGATCATCTACAACAACCGTCTTCTGTCGCGGGATATAATAGTATTTAAACAGATCCTCGGCGATATGGCGGTCAAATGCAATGAAGACATCAGCCATACGGCAGATACGGCGATATTTCAGATTGAGAATATGACGCTCCAGCCAGCCATAACCGTCCTGCGCAGATACAAAATCAAGACTATAGACGGCAACAGCCAGTTTCGTCCCATGCTTTTTCCTGAAGTTCCATGGGATATTGCCGGAAAGGAACGCATAAAGCAACGGCCCTGAGACATCATGGCCGGCCGGTCCGGAGAAATTCCTGTTGAAGAGCCTGGCCAATCCCGTCTATTCTACTACACGTATCTTGAAAATAGCCTTATGGATAGTACCTTCTCCAATCAGAGGGGCATGGGCCGTATCCGGAGCAAACGTCACGGTACTTCCTGGAGCGACAGAAATGGTCCTGTCAAAAGGGTCATCATAGAACAGGATATCATTTTCAGCGTCCATCTCCCCGTCAGGCATGGTGCAGTCTTTTCTTGGCTTAACACCGAACATCTCAGTCCCGGAAAGAGGAACCTGAACATCAATATATCTGTCATGGACTTCCAGACGGGCCTGCTGCGGAGTCTTCATGCTGCTGTCCACAATATTCACAAAAAGATTGTCGCCATCAAGGACATGTCTCCCGTTCTCCAGAGAGTTGAGATCAGTATTTCTGATAAAGTCCATTGCCCTGACATAATAAGGGTTCCGCATCAGTTTCTCTTCCATAATATTGTATTTAAACCATATTCCATTTCACGGCAACTGCTCTCACAGTGCAACTGCCATATTGCACGGCATTTATCTTTGCTAAAATAACATTTATTCATGGATTAAACAAAATTTCAATTATCTTTGCACATTCCTGCTCTGGTGTTGGAATCGGTAGACAAGAGGGACTTAAAATCCCTTGGGCAGCAATGCCCGTACGGGTTCGACCCCCGTCCGGAGCACAAAGAATGATTTTTTTGCCAATTAAAAATTAATTCCTATCTTTGCAGTCCAAAATATGGTGCCAATAGTTCAGTTGGTTAGAATGTCGGATTGTGGTTCCGAAGGTCGTGGGTTCGAGCCCCACCTGGCACCCCCAAAAAAATATCATGCAAGAGGTGACTTCTACAGGTCGGCCTCTTATTTTTTTAATATAGGCATCCCTATTTTCAGAAAGACTTTTCCCTTATCCCCCAATCTACTTTCCAGGGCTGATAATACGGTCTATGGTTGCTGCACTTTCGGTACAGTACATATTTTCTTTCTGCTGCAATATTTTCTTTCTAAGTCAAGAAAAGTGTATTTCTGCAAATACCATAATCTTGAATACGTGAAATTTCGACATGACAATAAAGACGAATACGTGAATTATGAGAAGAAAAATATACGATAAACTGTTGGAATGGAAGAAGAAACTGACCTTACCGATATAATTGCCAAAACGTAGCCAAAACAAGGGTATAAAAAATCACCAACTACTGAATATCAGCAAGTTGGTGATAAATAACGTGATCCGGTTGGGATTCGAACCCAAGACCCACAGCTTAGAAGGCTGTTGCTCTATCCAACTGAGCTACGGAACCATCGACGGCGGCGCTCGGCCGCTTAGGTCGGTGCAAAAATAAACCTTTTATTTCTTTTCTCCAAAAC
>JADILX010000043.1 GCA_017695025.1 Candidatus Cryptobacteroides excrementavium | reverse complement strand
GCCTGACTCAATCGGCAAGAGACACGATGACTGGAGAAATCATACGGAAACAGAAAGAGTTTTTCCTCAGCGGAAAGACTCTTTCCGTTGAATACAGGAAGAAATATCTGTCCAGCCTGCGAAAGAATATCCTCTCCATGGGGGACATGATTGCCGCTGCATTGCGCGAAGACCTCGGGAAATGCAGGGCGGAAGCATATATGACAGAGACAGGGATGTGTCTGTCGGAATTGTCACACGCCCTTAAGAACATACGGAGATGGAGCCGTCCACGCAAGGTGCATACCGCACCGGCCCAGTTTCCCGCCAGAAGCCGCATCATACCTGAAGCCTATGGCAATGTATTGATAATGAGTCCGTGGAACTATCCTTTCCTGCTGTGTATCTCCCCTCTTGTAAGCGCAATTGCGGCAGGAAACACCGCCGTCATCAAGCCAAGTGCCTATGCCCCTGCCACATCGGCAGCGGTTAGGGAACTCATCAGCAGGACATTTCCGGAAGAATATGTGACTGTCATCGAAGGAGGCCGTGACGTCAACACTGATCTGCTGGAACAAAAATTCGATTACATATTTTTCACAGGGAGCAAAAATGTCGGAAGGACAGTCATGGAAAAGGCGTCAGCGCATCTCACCCCGGTGACGCTTGAACTCGGCGGCAAAAGTCCGGTGATTGTCACCCCTTCAGCAGACATTACGGTGTCCGCAGCCAGGATTGTATCCGGTAAATTCCTCAACTGCGGGCAGACATGTGTAGCCCCGGACTACATACTGGTGCATGAAAGTGTTGCCGGCAGGTTTACCGGAGCATGCATCACGAAAATCCGCGAGATGTACGGGGAAAGGCCGCTTGAGAATCCGGACTATGGCAAAATCATCAGCATCAAGCATTTCAAAAGGCTTGAAAATATTCTGCACGAATGCGCCACGGATGAAGGGCATGGAGCCTCCGGCCATGCAGACAGGTGCCACATGGTTGCCGGAGGAGAGACAGACGAAGGTGCGCTCCGTATTGCTCCAGCAATAATCCGGCTTGGAGACATTTCCGACCCGGAATGGGACAGGCTGAAAATCATGCAGGAAGAGATATTCGGCCCACTTATGCCGATACTCACATACAGGGACATGGATGATGCCATAAATTATATCCGGAGCCATCCGGAACCATTGGCGACATACATTTTCACAAAGGACAGGACAGAAAAGAAACGGCTTCTGACCTGCCTGCGCTTCGGAGGAGGATGCGTCAACGACACAATCATCCATCTCGCCTCGGGGAAACTTCCGTTCGGCGGCACAGGGGAAAGCGGAATGGGACAATATCACGGGAAATACGGATTCGAGACATTCTCCCATTTCAAAAGCATAGTCGACAAACCATTCTTCCCTGACATCCCGATAAGATACCAGCCCTACACTGCCTTTAAGGAACGGCTCATAAAAATGTTTCTGAAATGAGTGTCTGATGATGTTTTTTTTGTACTTTTGCGCCGCGGGCCGATCTGGCCTTGACAGCAGAAAGTCTACAACAATATAAAACGAATTTTTATGGGCGGCTTCTTCGGAACCATCTCAAAGCAGAAATGCATCAACGACCTGTTCTACGGCACTGACTACAATTCACACATGGGGACAAAACGCGGCGGACTTGCCACCTACAGCAAGGAAGACGGGTTCCAGAGATCCATACACAATCTTCAGAGTGCATATTTCAGAAGCAAGTTTGAGGATGAACTTGACAAATTCAGGAACGGCACATCCGGGATAGGGGTCATCAGCGACACTGATCCCCAGCCGATTGTCATCAATTCACATCTCGGGAAATTTGCCATCGTAACTGTGGCCAAGGTTGTGAACATGAAAGAGATCGAAGACGACCTGCTTTCGCGTAACATGCATTTTGCCGAACTCACGTCCGGGGGCACCAACCAGACGGAACTCATATCCCTGCTTATAATCCAGGGAAAAGATTTCGTGGACGGGATTGAGAATGTGTTCAGAACCATAAAAGGCTCATGCTCCATGCTCCTCCTCACAGAAGACGGCATCATAGCGGCAAGAGACAAGTGGGGAAGGACACCGATAGTCCTCGGGAAAAAAGAAGAGGCATATGCTGCCACAAGCGAATCATGCAGTTTCCCTAACCTGGATTTCGAGATTGACAGATATCTTGGCCCGGGAGAAATCGTAAGGATATACCCGGACAGGATCGAACAACTGAGAAAACCGGACGAAAAGATGCAGATATGTTCTTTCCTGTGGGTATATTACGGATTCCCTACGTCAAGTTACGAAGGGAAGAATGTCGAGGAAGTGAGATTCAACAGCGGATACAGGATGGGACAGCAGGATAACTCCGATGTAGACTGCATATGCGGCATCCCGGATTCCGGAGTAGGGCAGGCACTCGGATATGCCGAAGGAAAAGGAGTCCCGTATCACCGCGCCGTGACGAAATATACACCGACATGGCCGCGCAGTTTCACCCCGAGCAACCAGGAGATGAGATCTCTTGTCGCCAAGATGAAACTGATTCCCAACAGGGCCATGCTCGAAGGGAAACGCATAATATTCTGCGATGACTCGATAGTCAGAGGGACACAACTCAGGGACAATGTGAGAATCCTCTTCGACTACGGGGCCAAAGAAGTACACATGAGGATAGGATGCCCTCCCCTCATATATGGATGCCCGTTCATAGGGTTCTCTGCCTCCAAGACAGACCTGGAACTCATCTCAAGACGCATAATCAAAGAACTCGAAGGAGATGCAGACAAGAACCTTGACAAATACGCAACCACAGGCTCGCCTGAATACAAGAGGCTTGTGGCTGAAATAGCAAGAAGGTTCGGACTCACATCTTTGAAATTCAATACTATAGAGACTCTCACAGAAGCAATCGGCCTTCCGAAATGTAAGATATGCACGCATTGCTTCGACGGGTCGAGCTGCTTTTAGACCGGATTCTTTCCGGCTTTCCGGGAAAGAATATGCCGCTTCACCGGGACACTGTTCAATGTCCTGGTGAAGCGATATGACATTTTCCAAGTTTGGCAGCCATTTCAGGCCTGATGACACCAGCCTTTTCCAGGGCATCTACAGACCACTTTTCAGAAGGGTTGTTCTCCCGGAACAGAACGATACCATGGGCCACGGCATAAGAGCCGATATACGGATGGAGCCTCAGAGAGTCTTCCGGCAGCGACCACAGACGGTATGGGCTCACTCCTGCCGAATCAATCACAATCAGGTCAGACAGACCGTCATACCGTTCCCTGTCAAAATGCCGGATGTCCATCAGCTGCTCCTTATACGAATACGATCCGCCGAGACGGCTCCTGTACTCCACCATTCTGGCCGCAAAATAGCCGCCAATCCCCGGCAGAGCGTCAAAATCTGCAGAATCAGCGCGGTTTATGTCCAGAAGCGGGATATCGATATACGGCTCAAGCCGTCTGTAGACAGAATCAGCCACTACATACGACCTGGCAAAATCGCTCTTCCTCCTGAATCTTCCGCCTTTTTTCCTGTAATTGTCTATTGAGGCTGCCTGCTTTCTGGAAAACCCGAGGCGCATCAGATCGTGAACCGATACTGTATTGGGGTCAAAGCGGAATGACTCAGCCTCAAGGACAGGGTATTCCGACCTTATCCGGTCGACTGCAACAGGACGGGGAGACTCTTTTCTTATCAATACCCGGCCGGACGTTCCCGGACCGGAGGATCTGCTTCCGGAAGGCTCTGCCTGACTGTCTGTGGAACCGTCTGAAATGACGGAATATCCCTCCCGGCCTTCTCCGGCTGCCGACAGCAATGACTCTGCAAGCGCAGGGTCAATGACATATACGGTATCCGGATGGTCACGGACACTCAATATTCTCAATACTGATGCCTTGTGCAGAAAAAGGGCTGCCTGATACCCTGTCACAAGAAATACAAGGGCGACCGCCCCTGTCATGAATGATGCGGAAATCCTCTTCTTACCCTCATTCTTCCCTGTCTTCTTCATACCCCTCAAAATCTTTCCCCTCATCCTGCCTTTCCTTTCTTTTACGGCCGTCAGCAGCACCGCCGACAACTATCACAATCTCCCCTTTCGGTTCATGTTCACTATACCACCGTGCAACTTCCTCCAATGTCCCGCGACGGTGTTCTTCATGTAACTTGGATATCTCCCGGGCCACAGAACAGGGCCTGTCAGGGCCGAAAAACTCGGCAAACTGTCCGAGAGTCTTGACCAGCCTATATGGCGACTCATAAAAAATCATGGTCCTTGTCTCAGAAGCCAGAGACTGCAAGCGCGTCAGACGGCCTTTCTTCACCGGCAAAAAGCCTTCGAAACAGAACCTGTCGCAGGGGAAACCAGAACTCACTATCGCCGGGACAAAAGCAGTTGGACCGGGGAGAGTCTGGACTTCAATGCCTTCCTCGGTACAGGCGCGTACAAGAAGGAAACCCGGGTCTGAAATGCCCGGGGTCCCGGCATCGCTTATAAGGGCGACATCGAGACCTTCAAGAATCCTGTCGCGTATAAGAGGCACGGTCTTGTGCTCATTGAACTTGTGGTGTGACTCCAGTCTGCCATGAATGCCATAATGCTTCAGCAGGACAGAACTCGTCCTTGTGTCCTCTGCAAGGATGATATCCGCAGATTTCAGGACAGACACGGCACGGAAAGTCATGTCCTCGAGATTACCCACCGGAGTAGGGACTATGTACAGGACACCCGGACTGCCCGGAGTGCGACCCTTTTTATTTTCCTGCCTGTCCATCACCTTATCTTCCTTCTGACAGCCATCATAAACCTGTATACTACATCTGAATCCATGTTCCACTCCGGGAACTCATCCCTGAGACATGCCAGCACCTCATCCAGTGACTCCATGATATTTATCCTCGTCACAGTATTGCTGAACAGCATAGGGTCGCCACGGAAAAGGCTTCTGATGAACAGTGCACGGTCATTCAATGAGATGGCACTCCTGATATCCTTTACCGGAGACCCTGGCATATCTTTTCTCCATGCCTCCTTCTCAGCCAGCACATCCATAACCGCCGGTGCAGCACGCTGGGCCTCAGCCTCTCCTTGCAATGAAGGTTCATCCCTTTCAGCAATGACTGCCCCAGTGTCTTTCACAGCCACGGACTGTTCCTGAAAAACGGATATCGCAGATTCAATCCGGTCAATCTCCTGTCTCAGCC
>JADILX010000002.1 GCA_017695025.1 Candidatus Cryptobacteroides excrementavium | reverse complement strand
GCCTCATACAATGTGATCCGCATAGCAGGTGAAGACCCCGTCAAGTCCCTGAAGACAGAATAAAGGAAGACGGGAAATGACAGATAAAATTCAAACAATAAAAACAGTCAAAGCCATGATTAAAGTTACAGACCTCTGCAAAGTGTTCCGTACTGAAGAAATCGAGACTACGGCACTCAACAATGTTTCATTTGAAATCAAAGACGGCGAGTTCGTCGCCATCATGGGGCCTTCCGGATGCGGGAAATCCACGCTCCTGAACATCCTTGGCCTGCTGGACAACCCGACAAGCGGAAGTTACGAACTTCTCGGACACGAGGTGGCAAAACTCAAGGAGAAAGACCGGACTAAATTCCGCAAGGGGAACATCGGATTTGTGTTCCAGAGTTTCAACCTCATTGACGAACTGAATGTCTACGAAAATGTGGAACTGCCCCTGCGTTATCTGAACATCAGTGCATCGGAAAGGAAACAGAAAGTCACCGCCATCCTCAAGAGAATGAACATCAGCCACAGGGCGCAGCATTTCCCCCAGCAACTCTCAGGTGGCCAGCAGCAGAGAGTGGCCATTGCGCGTGCTGTGGTCGCATGGCCTAAACTGATTCTGGCCGACGAGCCTACGGGAAACCTTGACTCAAAGAACGGCAAGGAGGTGATGGACCTGCTCTCCGAGCTCAACAGGGAAGGCACGACCATCGTGATGGTGACCCACTCCCAGAGAGATGCCTCAGTGGCACAGAGAACAATCGACCTTTTCGACGGAAGAATCGTCAGCGACGTTGCCAACGAACTGTAACAGGATATAACGGACTTTTATAAAATGAAACGGCTTTTCAGCAAGAACAGATGGCTGGGCACGATACTGAATGTCATCGGCCTTACGGTGTCGTTCACGGTGTTCATGATCATCATGATCCAGGTGCTCTACGACTGGAGATATGACAGGAATTATCCGGACAGCGGACGGATTTTCAGATTTGAATTTACCGATGACCCGTCAAGCCCGGGAGTCTACAACATAACCATCTGCAGGCCGTTCATCGAATCCGTCAAAGGGAAAATTCCCGAAGTGGAGGCCCTGGGGGCATACGGGTACTGGAAAAATTCATCCGTACAATGGTATAAGCCTGACGACAAGGAGCAGATATACAACCTGTTGTCCAGCAATCTTGATACGGATATGCTGAAAGTATTCCCGTTTGAATTCACCGAAGGAGACCCGGTGGAATTTGCCCGGCCGATGAGTGCGATTATTGCGGAATCTGTCGCTGAACTGCTATGGCCTGACGAAAGTCCTGTCGGGAAAACAATTGTCAACAGATATAACTCCAGTGCAGAGTACCGGATAGTCGCCGTCTACAGGGATTTTCCCCGGAACAGCAGCGTGGAGAACGGTGTCCTGCTCCAGATGGGAGACGATTGCCTTACTCTCTGGAACGAATGGTCATTCCCGTGCTATATGAAACTGTACAATCCGGACGATGCCGGAAAGGTCGCGGAAATGCTCAGGGACAAGATGCTGGAAGCACTTGAAATCGGGCCGGACTCCGACATGGCGAAGATGCTTGAGAGCGGTGTCCGTATCACAAATCTTCATGAGGCATATTTTTCCAGGGACATTCCGGGAGACAACATGGGCAAGGGCAACCGCACGACCACCAGATCCTTATTCGCAATAGGACTGATTCTCATTGCCATAGCCATAATCAATTTCATAAATATGGCTACTGCCGCAGTCCCTCTGTCCATAAAGGACATAAATACGCGTAAAGTCCTCGGTTCCGGCAGGGCTGCCCTCATCCGGAGGCAACTTGCAGAAGCACTCTTCATCGCAGCCGCGGCTTTCGCCCTGAGTGTCCTGGCATTGCATCTGATTTCGACCACATCATTCACCTATTACATATCAGGCTCGCTGAAAGTTGGGGACAACATCCCCGTCATCCTGCTCGGGACGGCTGTGGCGGTCGGCACCTCGCTCATCGCAGGGATTTTCCCTGCAGTGTACAGTACATCTTTCCAGCCTGCACTGGTGCTGAAAGGCTCATTCTCCCTGTCAGACAAAGGGAAGATGCTCAGGAGTATCCTTGTGGGGTTCCAGTTCTCTGCTTCTTTCGTGCTCATGGCGACAGCCCTTTACATCCAGGTGCAGACTTCATTCATGAAAAGCATGGACATGGGCTTCAACCGTGACCTTGTGGTAGAATTCGGCTGCGGGGCACGGATAGGGCAAAAGTCTGAGGCCTTCAGGCAGAAACTCATGGAAAATCCGCACATCAAGGATGTGACATTTGCCGGCAACTGGCTGGTTTCAACAGGAAAGATGGGATGGGGCCGCGAGTTTGACGGGCACAGGGTCCAGCTCGATGTACTTCCGGTCTCTGTAAACTTCATCGACTTCTTCGGAATGTCAATAAAGGAGGGACGCAATTTCATGCCTTCCGATGACCTCAACCCCGACGGGACATTCATCATGAACGAACAGACCATGCTCAAATACCCTTTCCTCAAACTCGGGGACAGGCTGGGCGGCCATGCCGAAGCGCCGGCCGAAATTGTGGGCATAGTCAGGGACTTCAATTTCATGCCGCTCCAATATGGAGTCGACCCTATCGCCCTGTATGTTTTCGGGGCAAATCCATGGTGGCCGCTGCAGGTTGTATACACCAGGACAGACGGGGCAGACATAGCGGGGACATTCCGGTATATCCGGGATGCCATAGAAGAATTTGACCCTGCGATAAACGGAGACGATGTCTATATAAGATTCCTTGACGAGACCATCGGCAGCATGTATCAGAAAGAAGAGAAACTGAACAGTCTCATCGCTGCAACCGCTGCCCTGTCGCTTCTCATATCACTCATCGGAATCTTCGGTATGATAAGTTTCGAGACACAGTTCCGCCGCAAGGAGATTGCACTGAGAAAGGTGCACGGGGCCTCCGTCCGGAGCATATTGCTCATGCTGAACAGATACTGCCTGCTCATGACCTGCATCTGCTTCGCCGTATCGGTGCCTGTGTCAGTGCTGATAATGAAGACATGGGTGAAGGGATTTGCATACCAGGCCCCCGTACCGGTGTGGATATTCGCCGCATCCCTGGCCGCAGTCCTTGCAGTGACACTTCTGACAGTCTCCCTGCAGACATGGAAGACTGCAAATGACAATCCTGTGGATTCATTGAGGGCCGAATGATTTGCGGAAGAACAATTATAAATGACATCCAATGATGAAAAGTTTTCTGAGATTTCTGTGGAGGAACAGGCTGTACGCCTCAATCAATCTTGCCGGCGTGACGGTGGCACTGGCATTTTCAATCATCATATTGAGTTATACATCAGCACAATACCGCATTGCACGGAGCGTTCCCGGATGGAAGAATCTGTATGCCGTATGCTACGACAATGCCTCCATCATGTGCTACGGCATGGCTGACGCCCTGAGAGACGCCCTTCCGGAAGCCGTTGCGGTAAGCAAATTCTCCGCTCCGTCCGACGGATTCATTTCCGGATACGCCGGACAGAAATACAATGTTGACCTGATGTGCGCCGACAGTACATTCTTCGGCATGTTCGATGTGAAATTCATGGCCGGAAGCCCTGCAGCACTGACCGGCATCAACGACATCGTGATATCCGGATCCTTCGCCGAAAAAATCAGAAGACCCGGAGAAGACCTGCTTGGGAAGAGCATCTCGATATCCGGAGAGGATTTCACCATAAAAGGAATAGCCGAAGACTTCAGGGGCGGCATCCTCCAGTACACGGACATCATTGCCGATATCCGTGGGGACAGATTTCTAGGGCAATACAAATCCGAGCCTTTCAATACTTTCGGCAGCATCCTGACATTTCTGTCAATCCGGCCGGGGACTGACCCGGAGACGCTTGGAGGCAAGATTCTGGACATCTATTCGGATGCCAAGGGGGATTCTGACAAGGAAGAATATGAGTTCAATCTCATGCGCATTGACAGGCTGTATTTCAAGCCAGGCAACTATTTTCTCAATGCAGGCAATCCGAGGACAATCCGGAACATGACACTTGCGGGCCTGGCCCTGCTGATTTCCGCCATCCTCAACTACATCAACCTCTCCACTGCACTTTCAGGCAAAAGAGCCAGAGAAATGGCGACACGAAGGCTTCTCGGCTCAAGCGAGGGAGAAATCCGGGGCAGATATTTCAATGAGGCCCTGATGTTCACCTCCCTCTGCTTCATTCTCGGGATTATGGTCGCAGTTGCGGCTGTACCGGCGGTAAACTGGTTCATAAGCGACCCAGACACCATCTCCCAGACAGCGGACATGAAGGTCCGGGACATCTTTGCCCCTGTGCCTCTTCTCTGCTGTGCGGCTCTCGGACTGCTGATATCTGCCGCGACCGGACTCTCCTCCGCTGCAATAGTATCACATTTCTCCCCCGTTGACATCGTCAAGGGGGAAATGAGGGTCAGAGGCAAGATGCTGTTCTCGAAAATATTCATTGTCATACAGAACATCATCGCCGTTGTGCTCATAGCCCTCTCCATCACCATGGAACTTCAGGTGAAGCACATGCTGCACAGACCGGCAGGCTGCAATCTGGAAGACATCTATTATCTCAATACCGACCTGACCGGCAACGACAGGACAAGATTCATGTCAAGGCTCTCGGAACTCCCGTGCACAGGAAAAATCGGATACACCAACGGGCTGCCCGGCTCAATCAGCACCATGTACACTGCCGAAGACAGCACGGGCAACATAATCACATTCTGCATCATGACCTGCGACACGACCGTCTTCAATATGCTCGGGTTCAAGATGGTGGAAAAATACAGCGACTGCATCCCGGGAGCGGTATGGGTAAATGAAAGTACGGCACGGAGCATCGGCATCAGCAAGGACAATACCGACCTCGGCATACTTAATCCCGGAGATATGGCAAGCGGCATTGTCGGGGACTTCATCATCAATGATGCCGCATTTTCCGAAAAATACGAGAACGGTGTCATCTATATCAGGGACGCCGAGTATTTCCCGTTCGGGAACTATGTCATCAGGACAGTCGGAGACCATGCCGAGGCCACAAAAATGATAACTGATGCATACAACAGTTTCTGCCTGGAAACATTCGGAGTGGAACTGTCGCCATGGGTCAACGGGTATATGACCGACAGGCTTTCCGGACAACTCGAAGGGGCCCGGCGCACCATGAGGCTGATGGAACTCTTCATGGTCATCTCTATCATGCTGGCCCTTGCCGGTCTTGTCGCCATCAGCATCTTCTATGCAGACAGCAACAGGAAAAGCATAGCCCTGCATAAAATCTACGGCGGCACCACCGGCAGCGAGATATGGAGAAACATCCGCGTATACATGCTGATGACCCTTGTCGCCGATGCGGCTGCCATTCCTGCAGCAGTCGCCCTGTGCAGAAGATACCTTCAGGAATTCGCCTACAGAATCACCCCCGGGGCATGGATTTTTGTCCTGACCATCCTGCTGTCACTGACAATCACCGCCATTTCCGTGCTGTGGCAGATAAGGAAAGCGGCCGCGGCCAATCCGGCAGACGCACTGCGGTCCGAATAAAAGAAAATTATTCTTATCTTTGGAGATTGTGAATCAGGACTGAAATGAAAAAGACACCGATAGTAGCCCTCATCTATGACTTTGACGGGACACTTTCTCCAGGCAACATGCAGGAGTTCGGATTTATCCAGGCCATCGGGAAAAGCCCGTCCGAGTTCTGGAAAATGAGCGACGAAATCGCCATCGGGCAGGATGCGAGCAACATCCTCAGTTATATGAAACTGATGTTCGATGAGGCCAGGAAGGCAGGGATAAGCCTCCAGAGGGAGAAATTCAGGAGTTTCGGCAAGAGCATCGAACTCTTTGAAGGAGTCAGGGAATGGTTCGGGCTCATCAATGAATATGGCCGCCGTCACGGGGTCATCATCGAGCACTACATCAATTCTTCCGGTCTTGCAGAGATGATCGAAGGCTCCCCCATCGCAGACGAGTTCAAGAGGATATTCGCCTGCTCATTCCTCTACGATGCGGACGGGAATGCGGTATGGCCCGGTGTTGCCGTCGACTATACGGCCAAGACCCAGTTCATTTTCAAAATCAACAAGGGCATCCTCAGCATCAGGGACAACAAACTTGTCAATGAAAGCCAGCTCGAGGAAAACAAGAGGATACCTTTCCCGCACATGATCTATTTCGGAGACGGGGAGACCGATGTCCCATGCATGAAGATTGTCAAGATGTTCGGGGGACATTCCATCGCCGTGTACAATCCCCTGACCCCGGGCAAGCACGAGACCGCCAAGAAACTGCTGAAACAGAAGAGGGTGAATTTCATCACCCCCGCCTGCTACACCAAGGACAGCAGGACATACAAGGTCGTCTGCTCCATCATCGACAAGATAAAGGCAGACCACGAACTGCTGAGACTATCCAATTTCAAATAATAAAACCACAATTGATGAAACACGCCTATCTATTCCTTACCCTGCTGACGGCAGGACTGGTATCAGGGATGATGCCTTACGGGGCCGCAGCACAGGCCAGGACCGAGACCCTGCTGGAAAAAGGGTGGAAATTCACGAGGGAAGATGCCCCGGAATTCTCCTCATGCGCCTATGACGATGCCCTATGGCAGGATGTGACTGTCCCGCATGACTGGGCCATCTACGGGCCGTTCAGCGTCCATAACGACAAGCAGCATACTGCGATTCTGCAGGACGGACAGCCCGACCCCATGGAACATGCAGGCCGCACAGGCGGACTCCCGTTCACAGGAGCCGGATGGTACCGGACAACATTTGATGTACCGGAGATGGACGGAGGCCGCAGATGCACCCTGCTTTTCGACGGTGCGATGAGCCATGCCAGGGTATATGTCAACGGAAAAGAAGCCTGCTTCTGGCCATACGGCTACAATTCATTCTATTTTGACGCAACCCCTTATGTGAAGCCGGGAAAGAATACCCTTGCCGTCAGGCTGGAGAACGAGACTGAGAGTTCAAGGTGGTATCCGGGCGCCGGACTGTACAGGAATGTCCATCTCATATTCACCCAGGACGCACATATACCTGTCTGGGGAACCCAGGTGATTACCGAGGAAATCGGAGAAAACTTCGCCAAAGTGTCACAGAGGACCGCACTTGATGTCCCTGAAGGCAAGTCATTCGGAGACTACAGGATAGTGACTGAAATAAAGGATATGGACGGCAGGACCGTGGCCGGGGCTTCCTGCAGCGGGACAGAATTCGACGGAGGAGTATTCAGACAGCATTTCACGGTATCTGACCCTCATCTTTGGACGCCTGACACTCCTTATCTGTATACTTCAGTGTCCAGAATCTATGAAGGCGAGACACTGAAAGACGAATATTCAACCGTCTTCGGGGTACGCACTGCGGAGATAATCCTCGGCAAGGGCTTCTTCCTCAACGGGGAGAAGGTAATCTTCCGCGGGGTCTGCAACCACCATGACCTCGGTCCTCTGGGCGGCATCGCCAACGAAGCCGGCATCAGAAGACAGATACGCATCCTCAAGGACATGGGATGCAACGCCATAAGGTCATCCCACAACATGCCTGCCCCGGAACTGGTGAAAGCATGCGATGAAATGGGAATGATGCTCATGGCCGAATCTTTCGACGAATGGGCTACGGCAAAAGTCCAGAACGGATATCACAAGGTGTTTGACGGATGGGCGGAAAAAGACCTTGTCAACCTCCTGCGCCATTTCCGCAACAATCCGAGCATAGTCATGTGGTGCATCGGCAATGAGGTGCCTGACCAGTGGAACGGGGACAGCGGGCCTAAACTTTCGCTGATGCTCCAGGACATCTGCCACAGGGAAGACCCGACCAGACCTGTCACGCAGGGTATGGATGCACCGGATGCCGTAGTGAACAACAACATGGCCGCCGTGATGGATGTGCCGGGATTCAACTACAGGCCGCACAAATATCAGGAGAACTATGCCAAACTGCCGCAGAGAATAATTCTCGGCAGCGAGACAGCCTCTACTTTGAGTGCAAGGGGTATCTACAAGTTCCCTGTCGTACGCCGCTCCATGTACAAATATCCGGACCACATGGCATCTTCATACGATGTCGAGCACTGCGGATGGTCCAACCTTCCTGAAGACGACTTCATCCAGCATGACGACCTTCCGTACTGCATAGGGGAATTCGTCTGGACCGGCTTCGACTACCTCGGTGAACCGACCCCGTACTATTCGGACTGGCCGAGCCACTCATCTCTCTTCGGCATCATCGACCTTGCAGGCATTCCAAAGGACAGGTACTGGCTCTACAGAAGCCACTGGAACAAGGAGGCCGAGACCCTGCATATCCTTCCGCACTGGAACTGGGAAGGGCGCGAGGGTGAAGTGACCCCGATTTTTGTCTACACCAGTTATCCTTCCGCAGAAGTCTTCATAAACGGCAAGAGCCAGGGCATCCGTACCAAGGACACTACCGTGACCGTGTTCAACAGTGCTGATTCAGTCTCAATGGCCAATCTCAAGAGGCAGATGCGCTACCGCCTGATGTGGATGGAGACGGTCTACGAGCCGGGGACAGTCCGTGTAGTCGCCTATGACAAGGACGGCAATCCTGCGGCAGAGAAAGAAATCCATACCGCCGGCAAGCCATACAGGATTGAACTTGAGACTGACAGGAATGTCATCAGGGCAGACGGCAAGGACCTCTCGTTCGTCACAGTCCGCGTGACAGACAAGGACGGAAACCTCTGCCCTCTTGCCGACAATGAGATCAGTTTCAAGGTCAGGGGCAAAGGCTGGTACAGGGCAGGGGCCAACGGCAACCCGACCTCGCTTGAGCCGTTCCAGAGGCCTCAGATGAAAGTATTCTCAGGAATGATGACAGCCATAGTATCCTCTACTGAAGAGCCGGGGGAAATCATCCTTGAGGCGACTTCCAGAGGACTGAAGAAAGCGGAAGTCAGGATTGTCAGCGAGTAGAATTGAACAGCACTGTGGTGCCGAGCATTATGCGTTCGAGTGCCGCAGCATGTTTCTTCTTGAATCTCAGGCTCCGCAGCATACCGATCTGGGCAAGGGAATGAAGGTCTGTACCGGCATAAGAGTACATGCCTTTTTCCAATATGGCCTCGGCCTTGACGAGAGCGCCCTTGCCGTAGAATCCGCCGAGAGAAAGCAGGTTCAACTGGAGTACGCAGCCTTTGTCTATGAGATTCCGGATTCTTTTCAGGTCGGACGGATAGAAAATATAGCGTTCAGGATGGGCCAGCACGGGATGGAAGTCCATGCACACCAGTTTGAAAATGGTCTCGTCTATATTGGCGGACTCGTACGCATATGACATTTCTATCAGGATATGCCGCCCAGGCAGCAGAAGCATGGGCGCAGAGAAAGTATCCTCAATGCCTTCGTATACCATGTGCTCTCCCGCTATCTTGAAATTCATCCCCCCAGACGCAGCCTGAAGTCCGGCTACATCTTCCCTGAAGCGGGCAGTGATAAAATCATGATTATTCTCCGGATACAGTTCCGGATAGATGTGCGGAGTGAGAATCATGTTGCGGACACCGATGGACGCAAGCTGCGCAACTGCCTTGCAAGATTGCTCTGCTGTCCTGAAGCCGTCATCCACTCCGGGAAGCACATGAGAATGCATGTCAGTCTCAAAAGGGAGGTCGGAAAGAGACGGCCCCCCTGAGAACAATGAATGCCAGAACCCTCCTGTAGACTTGTTTTCCGCCATGTGTTCACTTTTGACCCAACCTCTGGTCATGTCAATATACCTTCACCGAAAGTTTTGCATACGCACGCTCGACTTTGGCGAGAGCCTCCTCGACGGTGTCTGCGGTCGCAAGCAGCACCCCGAGCCGGCGATGACCGGCAATTTCGGGCTTGCCGAATATCCTCATCTGCACGCCCGGCTCCTCAAGCACCTTCTCGAGATCCTGGAACTCGTATTCCCTGGTATTGCCATCCACCACAATAGCCTTTGAGGCGGACGGGCCGAAGAATCTGACTTCCGGCACAGGCAGACCGAGGATGGCCCTTGCATGCAGGGCAAATTCGGACATGTCCTGGGAAATCATCGTCACCATCCCGGTATCGTGTGGCCGTGGGGACACCTCACTGAAAATCACCTCATCGCCCTTGACGAAAAGTTCCACTCCGAAGATACCGTATCCTCCGAGGGCCGCAGTTATCTCCCCTGCGATATGCTCGGCCTTTGCCAATGCCTCAGGGGACATTCCCTGCGGCTGCCATGACTCCCTGTAGTCACCGTCCACCTGATGGTGACCTATCGGCTTGAGGAATGTAGTCCCGGCACAGTGGCGGACAGTCAGGAGTGTTATCTCATAGTCAAAGTTGACAAAGCCCTCTACAATCACCTTCCCGCTGCCTGCACGGCCTCCTTCCTGGGAGATATGCCATGCCCTGTCGACATCAGCCTCCGACCTGAGGGTGCTCTGACCGTGACCTGAAGAACTCATGACCGGCTTCACCACGCACGGGAAACCTATTTCTTCCACGGCTGCATCGAACTCTTCCCTTGTGGAAGCAAAACGGTACGGTGAAGTAGGAAGGCCGAGAGTCTCGGCCGCAAGACGGCGGATTCCCTCCCTGTTCATCGTGATTCTGGCAGCCTTGGCCGTAGGGATGACATTGAAGCCTTCATTCTCCAGTTCAACAAGTTTGTCGGTGGCAATCGCCTCTATCTCCGGTATGATATAATCCGGTTTCTCCTCTTCGATGATTTCTTTCAGGGCTGCCCCGTCAAGCATTGATATCACATGGTGAGAATGCGCCACATGCATGGCCGGAGCATTTTCATATTTGTCTACAGCCACCACCTGCACCCCGAAACGCTGGAGTTCGATGGCCACTTCCTTTCCGAGCTCACCAGAGCCGCACAGCAGGGCCTTCTTGCCGTACTTCGTGAATGTTGTCCCTATCTTTGTCATGGTGTCCTTATTGGTTTAATCGTCAATTACTGCCATACCGTTCAACGCCCGTATCTCTTCAGGATATCCTCATAGGCATCTATCCTGCGGTCTCTGAAGAAAGGCCAGCCCCTGCGCACATACTCAGTCCTGTCAAGGTCTATGTCAACGACCTTCACGCCTTCCTCCTCCTTGCCGAACTGTGCAAGGATCTCTCCCTGAGGGCCTGTGGCGAACGAGTTGCCCCAGAAATCCAGACCGATGGTATTGCCTGACGGGTCATCCTCGTGTCCCGTGCGGTTGACTGTGATGACAGGAAGCCCGTTGGCTACGGAATGTCCCCGCTGCACAAGTTTCCACGCATCGCACTGCACCTGCTGCTCCTCAACAGGATCAGTCCCCACCCCGCCTATGGCTGTAGGATAGATGAGCAGCTGTGCCCCGTTCAAGGCCATCAGCCTTGCTGCCTCAGGATACCACTGGTCCCAGCATACAAGCACACCGAGAGTCCCGACAGAAGTCTCTATCGGCCTGAAGCCCAGATCTCCCGGAGTGAAATAGAATTTCTCGTAATAGCACGGGTCGTCCGGAATGTGCATTTTCCTGTATTTGCCTGCAATCGTACCGTCTTTCTCGATTACGACAGCCGTATTGTGATAGATGCCGGCCGTGCGGCGCTCGAAGAGAGAAAGCACGAGGACTATGCCGAGTTCTTTCGCCAATACCCCGAATGTCTCTGTGGACGGTCCGGGTATCGGCTCCGCGAGATCACAGAGTGCCGCATTCTCAGTCTGGCAGAAATACACGGAATTGTGAAGTTCCTGCAGTACGACGAGCCGGGCGCCTTCCGATGCGCACTTTCTGATATTGCCCTTGAGTTTTTCAATATTGGCAGCAATGTCAGTCCCGCATGACTGCTGCACCATTCCGACCTTAAGTATATTCATTTTCTATTTCGTTGTTATTCAAGTTTATAATGATATTCCCTGCCGTTTCCTTGACTTATGACCTCTTCTCCCGGCAAAGCCGCTCTCAGTCAAGTCTGAGATACCCTTCCGGGAACTGCATTGTCACGCAATGCAGGGAGCCGTGGCCCGACAGAAGGGCGCGGCAGTCAATGACTCTGACTTCCCTGTCCGGGAACACTTCCTGAAGTCTCTTCCGGGCAACCTCATCCTTAGGCGAAGCCGCACCGGGGACAAGGATTCCTCCGTTGACCATGAGGAAATTGGCATATGACGCAGGAAGCCTGTAGTCATCCAGCCAGAGCGGATCAGGAAGCGGAAGCGCCACAAGCCTGTACGGCTTTCCGTCAAGAGTCCTGAATGTCTCCAGTTGCTTCTCCATGGCATCAAGTTCCGCGAAATTGTCATCGTCCGGGTCTTCGCACTTCGTATATGCTATCGTGTCAGGCGAGCAGAAACGGGCAAGGATGTCCACATGGCTGTCCGTATCGTCCCCGATGATTCCACCGTGGTCCAGCCACAGTATGCGGGACAGGCCGAAAGCCCCTTTCAGTTCCTCCTCTATCTCTTCCCGGTCCAGATATTCGTTCCTGTTGACCGAACACAGACAGGAAGATGTTGTGAGCATCGTGCCGCATCCGTCCGAGTCGATGCTTCCACCCTCAAGGACATAAGGCCGCATGTCTACCCCCATCACGTCATCGTTGAAAGCCCCCTGGCCGAAGACCGTCTTTGTAATCTGGTTGTCAAGGTCAGAGGCGAATTTCAGCCCCCAGCCGTTGAAGACGAAATCATACAGATACTTTTCCCCGTTGTCCCCGCAGACGGAAATGCCGCCGTGGTCCCGCGCCCAGGTATCATTGAGCGGGGCCTCATAAAACTTTATCCTGTCCACATCAAGCGACATGCCTGTCCTCGCGCAGACTTCGGCGATGTCATTCTTCGCCTCACCGATGTCCCTTGCCACTATCATCAGCGGCTCAAAGTCAAGTATGTTGCGGGCTATGTCAACATAACATTCAAGCACCTTGTCTATCTGATACCATTCGGTATCCCTGTGCGGCCATGTCAACTGCACTCCGCTCTGCCTTTCCCATTCTGCAGGAAGTCTCATCTCTACAATTTTTATAAAACGAGGCCAACCAGTTGCGGTCAGCCCCTCCCGAAAAGTTTTACGGCCAAAATCATAGTTAAGCGTATCGCGGCCGCAGTGCAAATATATGCACTTTTAAATCCAATATGAAATTTTATTAAAGAAAAATCCCAGGTATATTTCTCAGAATCCACCATCCTGTTATGACCCCGAATACAGACCATACCGCCACCCGTCCTGTTACGGCCCTGTAGAGGCCCGGGAACCGTCGGCGCCGGAGCCATGCGAAGCCCATCAGGCACAGGAAAGGGATGGAGACAACCATCAAAGCGTTATATTTAATGGCCCCTGCTATCCGAAGATGCAGCAACTCGTGCAAAGCCCGCTGTGAGCCGCATCCGGGACATTTTAATCCTGTAAGAAAATAAAAAGGACATTTCGGGAAATAGACTGATGAACCGGGATCGTAACATGCATACAATATACCCCCGCCCATGACTACTGCAGCAGCCATGAAATACAAGGCAAGCCTCAAGGAAGTGCGCATGTGCAGGGCAGGAACGGATATCAGATAGAAAAAAGACCGCCGTTATCCCACCATGCAGCCCACGCCACACCGAGAAATATCAATACGGCATACACTACCCACCACAGGACAGAGATTACGAGGCCCGCAATGGACCAGTTCCTTGCTTTGCGCGAATACTCCTTTGCAGCATCATAGTTCCTGGCATTCCAACTGGCATCTACCTTCGATGCATAGACAATACCTACAATGCCGAGCGGCACACAGCACAGAATCGTCACAATGATGGACAACGCCAGATATGAAGCCGGTTTCTCCCCAAAAGACGCGGAAGCATACTGGACTGGACCGGACTCTATTGTCTGGTCATGACCGCAGCACGTACAGAATTTTGTGCCGTCAGGAAGTTCTGTTCCACAATTTTTACAATACATGATTCAGATGATTAATGTCAGAACAACGGGAATGTCTTGTCACTGTCGACATACTTTGCATTGAAATCCGCCTGCGTCATTGTCAGCATCAGGATACCCTGTATAAGCATCAGGACAGACCATATACCACATGTACAACAGGAAAGCACTATGGTGAGAACGCCTGCACCGACCTTGCCGAGATAGAAATAATGGATTCCGAAATACCCGAGCAAAATAGCCAGAAGCCCTGCCACCAGTTTGTCCTTTCCTTCTTCATACACAGCAGGGTGCTGGAGATCCGTTCCGCAATTGGGACAGAATTTCACATTTCCCTGAACTTTGGTGCCGCATCTCTGGCAATAGAACTCTTTTGCAATGTGCGCCCCGCAATGCGGACATACTGACGCGGAATCAGATATCTGCTGACCACATTCTCTACAAGCAACAAGTGAC
>JADILX010000042.1 GCA_017695025.1 Candidatus Cryptobacteroides excrementavium | reverse complement strand
AATTTTAATAGTTCGTTAAACTTTAAGCATCAAAAGTTTGCGCAAGATATACATAAAAAACAAAAAAAGCAATAATTTGTGTGCATTTTGCTTTTTGAACGTGCGGTATATCAGTCCTTTTCAGCGGCTGCGGGACGTGTGTTCACTACATTCATGGCCCTGTCCGCACCTGACATCGCAAACATTTTTACCCCCTCTATTACCCTGTGGCATATCTCAGGCATCTGTTCAAGTTCTTGCTCGCTGAGCCTGCCCAATACAAAATCTATCTGCCCTCCGCGGCTGAAATTGTTGCCTATGCCCATGCGGATTCTTGCATAGTCCTGTGTCCCGAGCATTTCATTTATGTTTGTCAGCCCGTTGTGTCCTCCTGCGCTTCCGTTCTTTCTCATCCTTATTGTCCCGAACGGGAGATTGAGATCGTCGGATATGACCATCAGGTTCTCGATGGGCAGTTTGAGTTCATTCATCCAGTATCTGACGGCTTTCCCGCTCAGATTCATGTATGTTGAGGGCTTTAGAAGCGTGAATTTCCTGCCTTTGAAGTTCACTTCGGCCGTGCTGCCATATCTGCCGGACTTGAAAATGGCATCGGACTCCTGTGCCCAGGTGTCCAATGCCATAAATCCCATATTATGTCTGGTTCCGGCGTATTCGGCTCCTATATTACCAAGTCCGACTACCAGATAGTTCATATGTCTTGTCTCCGGTCAGGGTCAGGCGTTCTGTGCCTGGGTGTTGCTTGCACGTGTAGGCCTTACGGAGCAGATGATTGTGCCCTTTGGAGAAACGATGTTTACACCGTCGAAGTGGAGGTCTCCGGCAACAATCTGCTTTCCGATGAGAAGTCCGGTAGTGTCTACCTCGAGTTCATCAGGAAGTTCGTGGAGATGTGCGCTGATGCGGAGTTTGCGGCTTGATACGAGGAGTTTTCCTCCCATCTTCACACCTTCGGAATGTCCTGTGATCCTGATAGGAACATCGATAGTAACAGGTTTTTCCTCACATACGGCGAGGAAGTCTACATGGAGAGCCTCGTCTGAGACAGGATGCCACTGCACCTCATGAAGTACAGCGAAAAATTTCTGTCCGTCATTGAGTTCAAGGTCAATGATATATGAGTTCGGTGTGTGCGTAATGGTCTTGAGGTCTTTTGCGCTGATAGTGAAAAGAATGTTCTTCATTCCAAGCCCGTAGATGTTGCATGGTACAAGACCTTCCTTGCGGAGATGTTTCGGGGCTGATTTCTTGCCGACCTCGCGGATCGTGCCTTTCAATTCAATGTGTTTCATTGCTGTTTGTTTTAAAATGTGTTACTCAGTCCGTTATGTACGGACCCCATTGCACCAAAAAGCCTGTCGCTTTTTATGGGGCTGCAAATATAGGAAAAAAACGTCAGCCGCAAAAATTTAGTTGCCAAAAAGTTACTCTGGAAGGCAGCCTACATGATCAGCCCGGTTGCCATATTCCATTCGAGACGCCTGTATGAGTCGTCAAGGTATGGTGACCCGTTACACGGGAGATACATGCTGAATCCTGAGTATGTCCTGATGTCGAAGCCTGAACCATAGCCGTTGTCAAGAAGGAAAGAGTCGGTATGGGCCTTGTATATTATACAGCCGTCGATTGCATCCTGCAGTTCCGCCAGGGCAGTGTCATCCGTCCCCGCTTTTACTGCTATATCGTACAGGTCATAGAACCAGTGGCAGTTTCCTGTATAATATTGTTGTACCTCATCGGGAACGATGTCCGCAAGTCCTTGCCTGCAGTTGTTGAAGATTGTTCTGCATGCATCCGCCACGGGCTCCAGCCGCATACAGTCTACAAGAGTGACTGTGGCCGACCTGTATTGCCCTCCTTTAGGATGTGTGCTGTAATATTCATAATAGTCCGAGCATACCCCTTTGAGATCCGGCCCGTTTTTACCCAGCAGCCTCTTTCCCATTTTCGTATAGTCGAATCCTTCGGCAATCACCTCGGCGGGGGAGAACAGTATCATGTTGCACTTGTCCCGGAGTTCATAGGCAACCTCGATTCCTCCCATCAGGCAGCAGTCGAAAAAGATGTAGTCGAGATGCATGGGGATTGCATCATCGAATTCTGAAAGTTCCATCTGGTAAGACAGGGCCTGTCCGTTCCCCCAGATCCTGTCTTCCCCGAGACTTTTGACCGGTGGCGCCGACGGATCCCTTTCTGGCTGAATATAAGGGACGCTTCCGTCTATACCCGGCTCCGCCTGCGTACGGCCTGCAGTCACATGTGCCGTCGATGACCCGTACATGTCGTCATAATGGTCAGGGTCGGAATAATAGCCTTTAGGCAGCCATCCTGTGGCATGGGAGGAAAACAGCAGCCCATAGCCTTTCGACGGGAAATTGTCCCTTGCGTATGCAAGTACTTCATTGAGCGTGCCGGCAGATGATGCCTTCATGTCGGCAGGAAACCTCAGCAGGGTGTCGGCTGCCAATCTTCCCATATAGGAATAATACCTTATGAGATATGACGGCGCCGGTGTATATTTCGAACTGATTTTCTGGTAGGAAAGGAGGATGTTGGGATCATTGCCTGCCGGAAGATACCCTTTGCAGAAGTCCCTGATGTCCTCTTTCAGATAAGACGCGAGGCTGTTCTGTCCTGCGCTGTAGATTATGAGCACATTGTCTATGGTGTCCGGAAACCGGGGAGTCTCCAGAGGGTCCTTTACGCATGATACAGTCATTAGGGCTGTAAGCAGGAGGAATGTATGTACTATATGACTATGTCTCATCCCGAAAATATTTGTTCCCGGCTGCAAAAATCCGAATTTTATGCCTAACAGACAATATTCGGCGCCGAGATTTTTCTGTTTTTGCATGTTTTTTCTCTTTTTTGCGCCATGGAGAATTTTATCTTTATTATTTTTGCCGTTCAAGTAACATCATAAAAAATGAATACGACATTGAAAATGTTTTTTGTGGCAGGTCTGGCTGCATCGGCCATTGCCTGTAACCGGGCCCCGGAGGGAAGCGGGACTGCAGACGGGGATTTCAAGTATCTTATTGACGAATTTGCCGACATCAAGATAATGAAATATCAGATACCGGGATGGGATGAACTTTCTTTCAGGCAGAAAGAGTATGTCTATCATCTTGGTGAGGCTGCAAAATATGGCCGTGATATCATCTGGAGCCAGAACTGCAAGTACAATCTGCCTGTGAGGAAAGTACTTGAGAACATCCTCCGGAACTATGACGGGGACAGGGAATGCAAGGATTTCCAGGATTTTACAGTCTATGCCAAAAGGGTCTTCTTCAGCAATGGCATACATCACCATTATGCGGAAGACAAGATTTTTCCGGACTGTCCGCAGGAATATTTCACAAGTCTGATGGAGTCAGTCGGCGACGGGGACAAATGCGGGGAACTCATACCTGTAATATACAGTCCGGACATATTCCCGCAGAGGAAGTCAAACGATCCGTCGAAAGATATAGTGTCCGCATCTGCTGTCAATTTTTATGAGAATGTGACGAGGGATGAAGTAGATGCCTTCTACAGGGCTATGGCTGACCCTTCAGACCCTACGCCCGTCTCTTATGGGCTGAACAGCAAGGTGGTAAAAGGAGACGACGGGGTCATCCGCGAGGAGGTCTACAAGGTCGGCGGCCTGTATGGTGCGGCCCTGGAAAAGATTGTGTCTGAACTGGAAAAGGCTGCTGCATGTGCCGAAAATGATGCTCAGAGGCAATATGTGTCGACTCTTGTAGAGTATTACAGGACAGGAGACCTGAAATTGTGGGATGAATACAATATACAGTGGCTTCAGGATACTCTCGGGACGGTCGATTTTGTGAACGGGTTTGTCGAGGACTATAATGACCCTCTCGGCCGTAAGGCTACATGGGAAGGTCTCGTAAACATCAAGGATCACGAGGCTTCAGTACGGACTGATATCATCAGTGCCAATGCACAGTGGTTTGAAGACCATTCTCCTGTGGATCAGCGTTTCAGAAAGCCGCATGTCAAGGGCGTTTCAGCCAAAGTCATCAATGCCACTACGCTTGCAGGAGACTGTTATCCGTCAACGCCTATCGGCATAAATCTTCCGAATGCGGACTGGATCAGGCGGGACTACGGCTCGAAATCCGTGACCATTGCCAATATTACCCATGCCTACGATCTTGCTGCGCAGGAATCTCCGAAAAACACGCTTTCCGAGTTTGCATGGTCTGAGGAAGAGATTGAGCGGGAGAAAAAGTACCTTACCCTGACAAATGACATACATACGGATCTGCACGAATGTCTCGGGCATGGTTCCGGCCAATTGCTGCCGGGGACGTCCTCTAATGCTCTCGGGGAGTACAGTTCCACTCTTGAAGAGGCGAGGGCGGATCTGTTCGGGCTTTATTATATGGCCGACCCTAAACTCGTCGAACTCGGCATCCTTCCGGACATGGAGGCGTATAAGGCCCAGTATTCCAATTATATCCGCAATGGTTCTATGGTACAGTTTACCCGTGTGGACCTCGGGAAGAAAAATACTGAGGCCCATATGCAGAACCGCAAACTGATATCCGACTGGTGTTATGAACATGGACTTAAGGACAATGTCATAGAGAAAAAGACGAGGGATGGCAAGACCTATTATGTGGTAAATGACTTTGAGGCTCTCAGGGGACTTTTTGCCGAACTTCTTGCCGAAGTGCAAAGGATAAAGTCCGAGGGGGATTATGAGGCCGGCAAGGCTCTTGTCCTGAAATATGCAGTCGACATAGACCCTGCCCTTCATAAAGAAGTTCTGGAAAGGTATGCTTCGCTCGGCCTTAAGCCGTACGGCGGATTTGTCAATCCTGAGATAGTGCCTGTAAAGCGTGGCGGGAAAGTTGTCGACTACAGGGTGGAATATACTGATGACTATCTCGGGCAGATGCTTGAATATGGCCAGAAATATGCCGTGCTATAGCAATGGGAAAGAGGCAGGGGGCAATGCCCGCCTGCTGAAGGACTATTCTGACTATCTTAAGATAGAGCGTGCGATGTCACCGAATACGGTGGCATCGTATTGCTCTGATATATCCGCATTCCTGATGCATATCACGGTCCCGGCGGAGGACGTGTCCACTGATATCGTGACAGAATATCTGTCTTCAAGGCGCTCTCTGTCTGAGCGGTCGCTGGCGCGGCTTCTGAGTGCATTGAAGTCTTTCTATAATTATCTGGTCATTGAAGGTCTTATACAGGAAAATCCGTGTGACGGGATAGATTCTCCAAAAGCCAGGCGTGACCTTCCTGCGGTACTTTCTGCCGATGAGGTGGACAGGCTGCTCGGGTCAGTCCGCGAAGATACATGGAACGGGCTCAGGAACAGGGCTTTGCTTGAACTTATGTATAGCAGCGGGCTCAGGGTTTCTGAAGCGGCGGCCATAAACATATCCGACATCTATTTCAATGAGGGGTTCGTACGGGTGAGAGGCAAGGGAGATAAGGAGAGGATAGTCCCCATGGGGGAGATGGCTTCGCGTGCCATACGCAGATATCTTGACCTCAGGCCTGTTCCGGCCGGAAGAAAATATGAAGACAGGCTTTTCCTGAACAGGGAAGGGAAGTCTTTGAGCAGGGTGTATGTATTCAAGATGATCAAGCGGCAGGCAATGCTTGCAGGCATCCGGAAAGAAATATCTCCTCACACCCTCCGTCATTCTTTTGCGACGCATCTTATAGAAAACGGGGCGGACCTGCGTTCGGTACAGGATATGCTTGGCCATGAAAGCATCCTTACCACTGAGATATATACGCACATTGACTCTTCGTCATGGCAGCGGGCCATTCTGAGCCATCACCCAAAGAAATGACGCAGGCTATTCTGTCTTGTTGCCTACCGCCTTGTTGTAGCAATGTCTGCAAAGCGGTTCATATGTGTCTTTTTCTCCGAGCACCACGAGTTTGTCATCTGATGAAAGCCTGTGGGAACGGTTGGCGAGATTGCCGCATTTGACGCAGATCGCATGTACTTTCTGGACGTCTTCGGCAATCGCCATAAGTGCCGGCATCGGGCCGAACGGTTTTCCTGCAAAGTCTGTGTCAAGTCCTGCGATGATGACCCTTACTCCTCTGTCGGCAAGCGTCTGTGCCACTTCCACTATTGTGTCGTCAAAAAACTGGGCCTCGTCAATCCCGACAACATCGACATCACTTGACAGGAGCAGCATGCTTGCGGGGGAGTCTATGGGAGTCGACGGGATACTGTGGGAATCATGTGACACCACCTGGTCTTCCGCATATCTGACATCTACTGCCGGCTTGTATATTTCGACCTTGAGATTGGCAAATTGCGCCCTCCTGAGTCTCCGTATCAGTTCCTCTGTTTTACCTGAGAACATGGACCCGCATATTACCTCGACAGATCCTGTTTTT
>JADILX010000041.1 GCA_017695025.1 Candidatus Cryptobacteroides excrementavium | reverse complement strand
TGAAAGGCGTGCCATGCATTTGACCAATGTCCGCGTCCCGTTGCTGATGGTAATCCCGTCCGCGTTGTCCTGTGCCTCCGTTGTGTTGAGGACTTCCGCCAGCCGCCACGGCTGTTCTTCATTCTTGGTGTTCATTGCTTGCAGATTTAGGAAAATACAAATGCCCTCTGTACAGGTGTCCTCGGCTCTACAATAAGCCGTGCAGCCGTTTCCGGTACTGCCACCATGCAAAGGGCAAATTATTGTCTTATACAGCCGGATTTTGTCCGGTTGATTGTAGATTTAGGATGCGGCAAAGATATATATTTTCTTTCTCATTTTGTTCCCTTGCTTTCCCTTTTTCTTCAAAAATGCTATATTTGCACAGACAAACCACCGGGACAATGACAGAGGAAAGGAAAAAGGCACTGTTTGCAGAAATAGGGAAATACTGCACCGACATTTCAAAGCTCGTGTTTGGCGGTATCATATTGGCCGGGCTTATGGATTGGGGCATAGACCGCCTTGCGCTGCTCCTGTCCGGCATTGCCGCTGTCACTCTGTTGGCGGTTGCAGGCATTTGCTTCTCGGTATTGTCTGACAATAAAAAACGATAAGATATGGAACTGATTTACCTGTTTATCGCGCTTGCCGTGCTCGGCATTATCGGGATAATATACGCGGCCGTTGAATTCCACAGACAGAGCCACCGCCCGACAAAAAAGGCCTGACCAGACCGTTCCAACCGTCCGGTTGTTTGGTCGTTTCTGCTGCAACAGCGGCCAGCCATGCCGCACCCCCTGTCCCGTGCCGCCTAGGCCTCAACCGGAAGCCACCCGCATAGAAAGTGCAGAAACGGGCCACCGCCTGCTTTTCTTTCAATTATCTTGAAAATTCCGGTCTTCTCAGGAGTTCGATAACAGTGATTTTCCTGATTCCAGAAAATTGTTCTTACAACTATTAATTATCTTATACAGCCGCGTTAAGATCGGCTGCCTGTTGATTTAGGATGCGGCAAATATGTATTTCCTTTCTCTTTTTGTTCCCTTGTTTTCCTTTTCGTTCAAAAAGCATTATATTTGTACCGATTTAAGTACATCAAGAGTGCGACACTATGAAAACCGTGAATTTTACAGAGCTTAGGAAAAACCTGCGTTCTTATCTTGACGTGGTGATAAACGACGCCGACACGGTGGTAATAAGCCGGGAAAACGGCACAGCCGCCGTTATTATCTCCATGGATGAGTATAACGCCATAAAAGAAACTGAATATATCATGCAATCCCCGGCAACAATGGAAGCGATAAGGCGTGCCGCTGACGAGCTGGACAGGGGGGAAACCGTCAGACAGGAAGACGGGGAAACGGTAGAGGATTTTTTGGCGCGTATCTGATATGTACCGTTTAGTCTTTTCTATGCAGGCGCGCACCGATTGGGACTATTGGAAGCAGTCGGGAAATACTGCCATAACAAGGAAAATAACGGCTTTGCTGGAAGATATGACAGAGCACCCGTATATGGGTATCGGGAAACCCGAGCCGTTGAAATACGAACTGTCCGGCTGCTGGTCAAGGCGTATAAACAGAGAGCATCGGATAATTTACCGTGTGAAGGAAACTGAAATTGAGGTTGAGGTGCTGTCTATGCGGTACCATTACAGATAATCCCAAATTATGGAACTGATTTATCTGTTTGCCATACTTGCCGTGCCCGGCATCACAGGCATAATATACGCGGCCGTTGAATTTCACAGACAGAACCGCCGACCGGCAAAAAAAGACATAAAACACATAAATGAGTGTAAATTATGTCCCTGCCGCCGGCGATGCTTTTGAAATTTCGCTATCTTTGCAGGAATGAAAGTACTGTGGGTGACAAATAATTCCTGCTCCAGCGCGGAGATGACAGGCAGGCAGATGGAGACAGGGGGATGGCTGTCCGCCCTGGAAAAGGAGGTCAGGGACTATGTGGAACTGGAAATAGCTTTCCTGTCGAACGGACGCAGACAGGATGACTTTACCTACAGGGGGGTCAGATACCATCCTATAGCCCCTTTCTGTTCCGGAAGCCGGATACTGTTCCGGATTAAACGTCTTTTCATGTCCTGGGACCGCCAGGACAGGCTCATTCTCAAAAGGCTGGGAAAAATCATCCGGGACAGCAGCCCGGATATAGTGCACATACACGGGACCGAAAAATGTTTCGGTCTGATATACAGAGAGATGCACGGAAAAGATGGCTGCATAGCCGTCGGCGGCAGAAAAATTCCCATCGTCATCTCCATTCAGGGGATAATGCAGGAAATCGTAAGGAAATATTTCGCCGGCATCCCTGAAGAGAAGGCTGTGAAATACGGAAGTATCGGCGCCATGCTCCGCAAACAGTCCGTGATGAGAAGGTACCGGCAACTGCAGCACCAGGCGGCAGACGAAGCCGTGATACTTTCCGAAACGAAATTCATAATCGGCAGGACAGACTGGGACAGGGCAATGACAGCCGGATTCAATCCGGAAAGAATATATTTCCATGTCGGGGAAATAATGAGGCCTGAATTCTACAGGGGAAAGGCAAGGGAAGACAACGATGCTGGAAAGAGACCGGTAAGACTTATCTCCACATTCTCGGAAGGCCTCTACAAAGGTTATGAACTGCTTCTCAAGGTAGCCGCAGAGCTGAAAAGAAAAGATACGGACTACATCTGGACCGTAATAGGATACACGCAGAAATCGGAAACAGTATCGATATCCGAAAAGGCGACCGGACTGCATTCGTCCAATCTGAATGTCAGGTTCTGCGGAAAAATGGATGCAGGCTCCATCGTCAGGGAGCTGTCCCGGTCGGACATATACTGTCAGGTCAGCCATATAGAAAACAGTCCCAACAGTCTGTGCGAAGCCCTGCTGCTCGGGTTGCCCGCCATTGCCACAAATGTCGGCGGGACGGCGACCGTTGCCAACAACGGCATTTCAGCATCTCTCGTGTCCGACACATCCCCGGCAGAATATGCCAGGGCCATTATCAGGCTGGCCGCCTCCCCTGAAGGCATAATATCGGGGAAAGGCTCCCGTATAGCCGCACTGATACACCACGACCCGGAAAGGATACGGAAACAGCTGACAGACACGTACACGGAGATCATCGGCATGGCGGGAAATCAGGAAAGGGCCGTCCCGGAAGGTACGGAAAAGAATGAAGATTCAATATAAAGAAGTGATGACAAGACAGATATACAGAGCTTTCGGCGCATTCTGCATCATGATGGACTGCCTGATATTGAAGATGCTGTTCAGGATATACGGGGTGCATCACTCTTCCTTCAGGAGCGTGGGACTGCCGCATCTGACAGTCCGCAAGGGAGCCCGCGTAACCATCGGCAAAGGGTTCAGGCTCAACAACCGTTTCTACGGCAATGCCTTAAGCGTACAGAGATGCGCGATATGGGTCGGAGAAGGCGCCGGACTCACCATCAGGGACAATGTGGGAATCAGCAGCAGCTTCATTGTCGCTGCCGACAGCATCACTATCGAAGACAATGTCAAGATAGGCGGAGGATGCTACATAATGGATACCGATTTCCACAGTCTGGATCCCATGCGGCGGCAGTCGCCCGATACGGACAGGTCCGGTGCCGGGACTGCTCCGATAATCATCAGGGAGAATGCGTTCATAGGAGCGGCAAGCATCATCCTCAAAGGGACTGTCATCGGACGCAATTCGGTCATTGGCGCCGGCTCGGTCGTAACAGGCAATGTGCCGGACGGCCAGCTTTGGGCGGGCAACCCGGCACGGTTCATCAGACAGCTGTAACGCGCATTCAGGACATGAAGTCCCGGCACCGGCCGCATTACTTGGCGGCCTTCCCTTTGGCCGTCTCCGTTTCCAATACCTTTTTCAGTTCCGCAGCCTTTGCCGGGAACTCCCTTATAAGGTTGTCCTTCTCATATTTCGCATCCGAGACATTGTACAACTGCCCATCCGGACTGTTGCCGAGTTCCATTCCAGTATAGAATTCAATGGCAGGGGCATCTGACGGCTCTATGTATTTCCAGCCTTCCGAATCCATCACGGACAGGGTCGAATTTACATTCTGCTCTATCACGTAATCCCTTCCGGTCAGATCCTTTCCCGTCAGGACATCAATGGCATTTCTGCTGTCAGGAGCCGCATCGTCCGGAATACCGGCACCAATGAGGGCTGCAAGCGAAGCGAAAAAGTCTATATGCGAGAAAAGCGCATCCGAGACAGTCCCGTTGAAACGGTCTCCCCAGCTGACTATCATCGGCACTCTTGTCCCGGCCTCGAACGCGCTGTATTTACCTCCCCTGAAATCGGCCCACGGCCTGTGATCACCAAGAAGTTCCCACGCCTGATCCTGATATCCGTCATCAACGACAGGCCCGTTGTCACTGCTGAGAATTACCACGGTATTGTCATCTATACCCAACTCCTCCAGACATTTCATCACCCTTCCGACAGTCTCGTCGAAAGAAAGAAGCGCATCACCCCTCGGCCCGAGCCCGCTCTTCCCTGCGAACCTCTCATGCGGCACACGGGGCACATGGATGTCATTTGTCCCGAGATAAAGGAAGAACGGCTCGTCCTTGTGCTCTGCAATGAAATCCAGGGCATGCACCGTGATGCTGTCAGCTATGTCCTCGTCCCTCCATAAGGCAGACTTGCCCCCTTTCATATAGCCGATACGCGGAATTCCGTTGATGATGGCCTGGTCATGCCCCTGGGACGGATGGATACGCAGGAGCTCAGGATGATCCCTGGCAAGCGGCTCTCCGACAAAAGGTGTCGTGTAGCTCACTTGGATAGGGTCCGACGGATCCAGATTGACCACTTTGCCGTCTTCGATAAAGACGCACGGCACACGGTCACCGGTCGCCGCCATTATATATGAATATTCAAAGCCTATGTCAGCCAGGGCAGGAGAGACTGTCCCGTTCCAGTCCTGTGTCCCCGCCTTGTCTCCGAGACCGAGATGCCATTTGCCGACGGCCCCTGTGGCATAGCCGGCTTCCCTGAACATATCAGCCAGGGTATATTGCTCCGGACGGATAATCATTCCCGCATCTCCGGTGGCAATGCCAGTGCCCGCCTTTCGCCACGGATACTGTCCCGTCAGAAGTCCGTAACGGGAGGGAGTACTGACAGAAGAAGTCGTATGCGAGTTCGTGAACCGGATTCCGTGCTCAGCCAGAGAATCCACATTAGGAGTGCTTACCGCAGCCGTGCCGTTACAGCTCAGGTCACCATATCCAATGTCATCCGCATAAATGATTATCACATTCGGTTTTTGAGGCTTTTGAGGACTCCCTGAACATCCAGCCAGCAGAGCCACCCCTGTCAAAGGGACAGTTTTCAGTAAATTTACGGTTTTCATAGTGTCAGTGCAGTTGAGCATCAGACAGCTCCAGACAGCCGGGCCGATCATCCCGTTGAAGCTATCCGTACAAATTTACCCAAATTCAGGTAATACACAAGTGTAATGACAAAAAAAGTCCCGGAAAATTTCCGGAACTTCTGAAGGGTGCCAGGTGGGGCTCGAACCCACGACCTTCGGAACCACAATCCGACATTCTAACCAACTGAACTATTGGCACCATATTTATTTTGGACTGCAAAGGTAGAAAAAATTTTCCGTTCTGCAATAGACAATGCCGTTTTTTCTTGCTTTTCCGGACATCTGCCCGTATCAGCTGTCCAGCAGATCCTTGAGTATGGAATATTCCGCCGCTTTCCTGGCAATGGACAGAGGGTATGCCCGTGAGGATGATGGGAGCCGGTAAAGACTTATCTCCTTCACATTCTCATTAGAGCAGGAGTGCCGGCCATCACACAGGGTCAGATTGACGTGCCCTCCGGTGTGCGGAGCCTGACAGCCCAACTGAGCCGCCGCAATTCCGCTCGCCTTCTCTCCTGTGGTGATGACCGCCCTGCATTCGGGCAACGCGTCCAGCAGCCCTTTTATGTCGACAGGAGTGACAATCTCCAGAAACTTGTCCGAAGCATTGTCTTTCAAGCGTCTGACCTCGTATGCCGTATCGTACAGCGCCAGTCCGCTTGACGAGCAGAAGCGTATGATCCGCTCCTTGTCGAACCGTCTGCCGGTAATGAAATGGTCCTTGTCCCCGAAGAAGACGAGTCCGATGATCCGCCAGAAGTCATTGTTGAAGTTCGGATAGAAAAAGTCCATCGACCAGCGTTCCTTTTTGGGAGGGAAACTTCCGAGCATCAGCACCTTCGCCCCATCAGGAATGAACGGCAGCCAGGGATGCTTCTCTACAGGTGCTTCCATCTCCTTTGCCGTCACGGAACTGCAGGTCTCCGGGAGCGGAGAGGCGTAAAAAGACAAAGGCTCCGGAGAATGTCTTCCGACACTCTCCGGAGCCCGCTTGCTATATTGATCAGTAATGATGCTCATCTGTCCGAAGATGCGTATTTATTGTAAATCAGAATAGCAAGAGTTACCTGATTTCAATCTGCCTGCTTGCAGGAGTCTCCTTGGTCGTATCCTTCTTAGGGAGTTCCACAGTCAGGACTCCATGCTCCATAGTGGCTGCTATGCCCTCCCTGTCCACATCATCCGGAAGAGTGAAGCTCTGACGGAATGAAGTGTATGAGAATTCGCGACGCAGATAAGTACCTTTCTGCTCTTTCTTCTCATCCTTGTTCTCGTTTCCGTTCTGTTTCTCGAAAGCGATTACAAGTTCATTGTCTTCGTTGATGGATACCTTCAGGTCATCTTTGCTCATGCCCGGAGCTGCAAGCTCGATACGGTAGTCTTTTTCATTCTCGATGATGTTCACTGCCGGTGCACCTGCCCTGCGGGTTGTGCGTGGAAGCCATTCGTCATCAAAGAAGTCATTGAAAATGCTCGGTAACCAATTCTGTGTTCTAACAAGTGCCATAATATAAT
>JADILX010000040.1 GCA_017695025.1 Candidatus Cryptobacteroides excrementavium | reverse complement strand
ATACCTGCCTTCTCATCGAAGATGGAAGTGTGGGCATCGCCACGGAAGTCAGTTGAAACGACAGCCTCGTTGGTGTATCCGAGGATACCCTTGAGCTCACCCTCTGAAGCCTTCTTCATTGCAGCGCAGATCTCCTCGTAAGTAGCCGGTTTCTCGAGTTCTACTGTGAGGTCAACTACTGAAACGTCAGAAGTAGGGACGCGCATTGACATACCTGTAAGTTTGCCGTTGAGTTCAGGAAGGACTTTGCCCACAGCCTTTGCAGCACCTGTTGAAGAAGGGATGATGTTCTCGAGGATACCGCGGCCGCCTCTCCAGTCTTTCTTTGAAGGGCCGTCTACAGTCTTCTGGGTTGCTGTTGCAGCGTGAACTGTAGTCATGAGACCTCTCTTGATTCCGAATGTCTCGTGGAGAACCTTTGAGATAGGGGCAAGACAGTTAGTTGTGCAGGAAGCGTTTGAAATGATGTCCTGACCTGCATATGTCTTGTCGTTTACACCGTATACGAACATAGGTGTGCTGTCCTTTGAAGGTGCTGACATGATGACTTTCTTTGCACCTGCCTCAATGTGCTTGCGGGCTTTCTCGTCTGTGAGGAAAAGACCTGTAGACTCTACCACTACATCAGCGCCTACTTCGTTCCACTTGAGGTTTGCCGGATCCATTTCTGCTGTAAGACGGATTCTGTTGCCGTTTACTACAAGATAGCCGTCCTCAACCTTTACCTCGTGGTTGAACCTGCCGTGTACTGAATCGTATTTCAGCATATATGCCAGATACTCCGGATCGAGAAGGTCATTGATTCCTACGACCTGAATGTCGTTTGCGAAGTTCTCGACTGCTGCACGGAACACCATACGGCCGATACGGCCAAATCCGTTAATACCAAGTTTAATCATTGCATTAAATATTTAAAAAGTAAACAATATCTTCTTTTGTTTCCGGCGTCATTTCCCTACAAAAACGGTGCAAAAATAGAAAAAATAATGAACAATGCATCGGATTTGTCAGAAAATACTTACAAAACAGACAATCTGCCAATATGTCAGTGACATCTGGCTGTCAACGGGTGCTTCAGGCATTGAAATCTCATCCGTATTAGTTATTTTTGTGCCCGGTAAAATCAATATCTGGAAATGGAGATTCTCGTAACAAACGATGACGGATACAGGGCCAAGGGCATAAAGGTCCTTACGGAGATAATGCGGCAGTTCGGCAGGGTGACAGTCATCGCACCCAAGCACCACCAGTCTGGGATGTCGATGGCTGCTTCGCTGGGGCTCAAACAGATAGCATACAAAAAACTGTCATCCGAGGAAATAGAACGGGATACATATACACTGCCGCGGCATGCTTCAGGAGAGGCATGCATACCCGGCACTGATGGAGGACAGGGTACGACAGAGCCGGCAGAATGGTCCTACCTCGACGCCACACCTGCCAGTTGTGTGAAATTCGGGTTCAACACATGTTTCCTTGACAGGATGCCGGATGTAGTGGTCTCTGGCATCAACCATGGCTCCAATGCGACTACGGCTTCATGCTATTCGGGGACACTCGGTGCCGCTGCAGAAGCGGCCCTGAACGGGGTACCTGCCATAGGCGTATCTCTCGAGACCCTCGACCCGGACGCTGACTTTTCAGCCGTGGAGAAATATTTTCCCGGCATATTCAGGATGCTGACAGACAATCCTCCTGCAAAAAAGGGCATATATTACAATATCAACTTCCCTGACATCCCAGCCGGAAAGATAAAGGGGATAAGGGCCGCCCATCAGGGCAACGGAAGATGGGTCAAGGAGTTTATCCCATGGAATCCAGGGATATACTCCAGATACGGCATCACTCCTGAAATGCTCGGACAGAGCAGCACACCTTCAGCCGAAGAAGGGGAAATCCTGTACATGATGGCCGGGGAATACGAGGACGACCCAGGCAACATACATGGTGCAGACCACTGGTTCACCAGAGACGGATATATATCAATAGTCGCCCATAACATCGACACGACCGACTACGGGGAAGTATCGCGCCTTAAAAGGCTCGGACTTGATACCGATTTTCCCATGACAGACGCTTCCAGTCACTGAGCGTATGCGGCATGCGCTGCATCATCTGCAGGCAGGAACAGGAGAAAACAAGAGAAGAGAAATGAAATATTACATCATAGCAGGAGAGGCGTCCGGAGACCTTCACGGCTCCAACCTCATGAAAGGACTTTATGCAGAAGACCCTCAGGCTGACATCCGTTTCTGGGGAGGAGACCTGATGAACTCGGTATTCATGGCTTCCGGTGGACATGGTGGAAGACATGGCGGAGGACTTGTCCGGCACTACAAGGACGGGGCCATCATGGGGTTCTGGGAAGTGTTTACACATGCAGGCAGACTGCTCGGCAATGTAAGGTACTGCAAAGATGACATCCTGCATTTCTGCCCTGACGCCGTCATCCTGATAGACTACCCCGGGTTCAATTTCAAGATAGCAGAATTTGCACACAGGCATGGGCTGAAAGTATTCTGGTACATAGCCCCGAAAGTGTGGGCATCGAGGGAGGGCCGTATTGACAAACTCAGGAAATATGTAGACAGGCTTTTCATAGTCTTCCCGTTCGAGATACCGTATTTCAGGAGAAAAGGGATAGACTTCATATATAAAGGCAACCCTCTCGTAGACGCAGTGGACAATTCTCCCGCCATGAACGAGTCAAGGGAAGAATTCCTCAGACGCAACAACCTGCCTGACAAGCCGGTAATAGCGATGCTCGCAGGCTCGCGCAAAGCCGAGATATCCACCATGATGCCTGTCCTGAGCGGATTTGCAAGGAAAATGCACAGCATACCGCAATACAGGGACTATCAGTTCATCAT
>JADILX010000039.1 GCA_017695025.1 Candidatus Cryptobacteroides excrementavium | reverse complement strand
ACTTTTGACCCACCCTCTCCAATAAATCTGAGATAAATCTTAAAATAAATTTGAATTTAACTAGAATTCATCCCCTCTCCGCTGAAAGGTCAGAACCGCAGCAGATACATTACTCTACTGGAGTAAAGCCCAACTGATAGATATTTACCGCTCCGACAGGCGCATAGATATACACTGTCACAGACTTTGTTGTTCCTGCAAGATGGTCTTTGGTGACCTGTGTCTCTATGGCATCGGCGCCACTGCTTCCGGGAGCCGGAACCCTGTATATCTCCGATACATCTATGACGCCATTGACATCTTTGGCCAAAGATATGACCACATCGCGATTTGTAGCGCTGCCTGAACTTGAAATGATTTTATGAGTTATCGTACCTGGCTTAGTTATCTTGAATGACACATAGCCATAGTCAGGTATATTGTCTTCACCGACAACCGACTTGCCGCCAAACTTATATCTTTTCCCGTCATTCTCCATATCCTTTTCATCCAGGGCGACATATGTGATTTTTTCTATAGTCTTCTGCTGCCCGGCAAGAATTGTAGGGAATTTGGTCACATCCGTATATTCCGTCAGATATGGTTCATTAATGGCATCTGCATCAAACTCAATCTCCGCATCCGGGTCATATCCTTCCGGAGTCCATGAGATCTCGAAGACCCGGAGTGAGGCATCCGCCCAGAGGACAATCTCATCGCCGGCGTTCGCTGTGACAGTCTCGGAGAACGAACCTATCTCTACTCCCTCTGTCTTGGTGTTAGGGGCTTCATGGGCAGGGCCTGATACTCCTGCCACCTGGACATACAGGTTACGTCCTGATGATGTGGCATCGAATGTCACGGTCAGAGTGCCATTGCCGCTTGCAAGGAAACGCAGATACCTGCAGTTCGGCGGATTGTTGCTGCTGCCAGGATACTGGAAGCAGAACATGTCATCGCTCTCAGTAAACCTGATAGTATTTTTAGCGACATATTCAAGGTTGCTGTGCACGATGGACTCCCATATAGGAGTGAAGTTCTGGGTCGTATCGGCAATCTGGGCCATGCGGTGGAACTCGTCATTGCCCCATGTCGTAATGCCGTTTGCTGATACAGGGGCCAGAGTCTCTGTCCTGATGAGATGTGCAGTCTCAAGCGACATTTCAGATACCTCTGAATTCTCATGGGCAAGGTCTCCCTCTCTGGTCAGAGCCTGTACGGAGAAGAAATAGACTCCTGCCTCAAGCCCTGCGGCGCTGAATGTATGGCTTGCCTGGGTGACTGTCGTTGTCACTGCATCGGTCAGAGCCGTCCAGTCCTCGACCTCATCAGCCAGACGTGCCACAGGCCCATACATAGAGACGAGATAGGAGCCTGCATTGTCATCTCCTGTCCATGTCAGAGTGACATCACCGGTCTGGTCATCTGCAATATCGGTGTCAAGAGCCAGATCTGCAGGCGTATCAAGAGGGGTACTTCCTGCAGTGGCGGTGTCCTCTATCCATGAGAGTTCGCTGAGGACTATAGGGCCGCAGGCATAGATATAGACCATCTGCTGTACGCCGGCTTCAAAATCAGGGAAGGCCACCCTTGCCCTTGCAGCATCGGCATAGACGGCTCCTGCAACCTCTGCCACTGAACCGTCGGCAGGCCCGCAGGCCACTGTGATATGGTTGTTGGCAGAACCTGATGCAATGGTAGAGATGACCACAGAACCGGGGCCGTCAACGAGGAAGCCGAGGGCGCAGTCGTTTGGTACACCGGAATATTCCGTAGTGGCCGCAGCAGTGAACAGGAACCCGTCATCAGTAACGTTTATAGGATTGCCCTGGACATAGAACTGGATATTGCCGAGCCTGCTTGTAGCCGATATGGACTCATTGTAGAACACTTCCCTGTCAGTCAGAGGCCATGCATAGCCGTATTCTACAGGCACGAGGTCCGCTTCTTCTGGAGCCACATATTCCACAAGCCATCTCGGGTCTCCGGCACCTGCTTCAAGGACTGTAGTATTGACAACATTGAAGATACTCCTGCCGCTGTCATAGCAAGGGTCGGATGAAAGCACCGCCCCTCCGTCTGCTGTCGCAACTTCCTGTGTAAACTCATCGGTATGTTCCTTGCCGTCTGCAACCTTCTCGAAAAATGCTGCATTGGAGTTGTTGTAGAAGAAGTTGCCGGACATGGTCTTAGGGTCGTATGAAGCATTGGTATGGGTGAAGATGGCATCAGCGATATTCATGAAAAGATTGTCGCTGACAACATATTCAGGGACGTCTGCACGCACATAGAAGACCCTCTTGCCAGACTGGCCGATATTGTTGACAGTATTGTGCCCGAACAGGAAAGATGTCACGGTCGTGCCTCCAAGATCGCCTGCTTCATAATCATCAATCCTGATAAAATCCCTCATGCCACCGTCAAAGGTATTGTTGGTGATCTCAATATTGTTCACCGTCCTTGCCCGCCTGATGTCGAACCCGTCACCTCCGGAGCCCTGGATATCGCTCACGGTACAGTTGTCCACAACAATCTCATCAAAGGTAGCCTGGACTTCACTCGCATAGAAGAAGCCTGACTCATAGGAATGTATGTCACAATTGACGATATACACTGATACTGGCCTGTCGGCCGGGAATGCGCCTGAGTCCTGATCAAGTTTCAGTGGACGGTCTGTACCATAGGCGTCCCCGTCCAGTTCAAGAGCCTCAAGACGGATATAGTCTGTGCCGGTCGTTGAAGGCATTGACTGCTGTGCACCGGAAGCGTCATACCATGTATAGTTCTCTCTGGCAGGGCTGATTTTGAAGCCTCCCAACACACGCGGGCTCACACCGTCGACAGACTGCTGTCCGGTGATTTCCACTGAACCGAGCACATCCGCCACTCCGTCGAGGTCATATACATACTCGGACGGGAGTTTTGTAAGGCGCACCTTGAGCGGCTGTCCGGCGTCAAGGCGGTCAGGATTACCGGCCTCACGGAGCAACTGCTTGAGGACAGAGGTGTCGGCGGCATCATTGACTCCCTCCCAGTCAGGTGTGGTCCAGGCATATACTTCTCCCCTGTTGGCACTGTTGTTATGTGCGGCTATCGTATATTTGACAGAAGGATCCAGCCCGTCTATCACCTTTTCCTTTGCCGCAATCTCCTCCGGGGTCAGGTCGTATCTCTTGAATGCCTCGTCCTTGCCGTCAGGGCTCGGAGAGATACGGAACTGGTTGATACCGGACTGGTCTCCATCCTCAAGTTCCCAGGTCACTGTTATCGACTGGCTTTCCCTGGCCTTGAGATAAAGCCCGGCAATAGGATCCATTATGGTATAGGTCTCGAGAGGATAAGGGAAGGCGGCCCATTTGGAATCACCGAGACTCGCGTCCTCGGGATTCCTGGCACTGACGCGGGCATAGAGGGTCAGTTCCGGGTCACATGTGACAGTCACTGAGGTGCTGCTTCCGCTCTCTGACGGAGCCACATCCTCTTCCCGGTACAGATGGCCGGAAAGGACATCCTCATCTATGTCCTCAAGTGCAGGGATTGTCTCGTTTTCATCAAGCATGGACCAGCCGTATATCTCAAGATGATACTGCGTCGCAGCATTGGAGTTGGCCCAGGTGAATGTCACGGAACGCCCGTCCTGTGACGACACTGTAGCCGAAGTGCTGGTCGGAGTAAGGACATTGGAAAGCCTGAGATCCTCGATGACCTCCGGCACCTCCTCGACACATCCGGCAGTCATCAGAGAAAGCATGAGAGCCGGAAGTCCGACGGACAATATTGTCAATATCTTTTTCATCGTATATAATATCATTTATATGCTAATAATTGTAGTCATTCTTGAGATGCTCCTGAGAATTGATGATGGAAATCTCAGGGATAGGCCACCACTGCTTGAGGTCAGGGTCGGCATCATAGAATCCGCCTCCCTCTCCCTTTGCTGCCTTGTCCGTGATATTGGAGTTCGGACTCTTGAACGAATCCTCGTCGATATATTTCGACACTTCCCCGGCAGAGTTGGTGTAAGGGACCCATCCTGAGCCAGAAGGAGGCGTGGTGGAAGTCGTGAGTTCATCTGCATGGATACCATACATTTCAATCTCAGGCACAGTGCCTGAAAGGTCGTAGCGGTACCACAGATAATCCCCCAGAGACCCGTAGTTGAACCCTGTAATAGCGCCTTGGGCACCGGTACGGAGGGCATTGAGTTCATCGGAGGCAGCGTCCATGCTTGTCTTCAGACAATTCCATCTGATAAGGTCGGCCTTGCGGAGAAATTCCCCCACAAATTCAAGGGCACGCTGCTTCTTTATCTCATTGAAAATCTCCTCCTCACTCGTAAGGGCATCAATCTCGGCATCGGCCTCGGACTGGTGGGCAGAGTCATATGCGCGCCTGAGTATCTTTTTCAGGCAGGACCTGGCGTAATCCGCATCCCTTGACGAAGCGAGACTGTTCTCGTCCCCGGAACTGTTGGCAATCTCCGCTGCCATCAGCAGGATGTCGGCGTACCGCATATATACAGGCTTGACACCGTCGTTGTCTCCGCCAGGATAAGGATGGTCAACCATCCACTCGAAACGGTATTTCCCGAAATACCAGTTCTCTATTCCTGACGGATAAGGGAGGGTGCCGTCACCCCTGTCCTCCCATTCGAAATTGACGCAACTGACATCACGGCGGGTGTCATAGTCCTTGTACCAGTAATAAAGGTATGGTACAGGGCCGGCCTGTCCGCCCCTGTTATCGTCTGTAGGAGACCAGTCGGTATAGCCATTGTTACGTATTGCGAATGTATAGTTCCAGCGCCCGCGGGAGTTGCTGAACGGGATCACCCATATGATTTCGCGGCCTCCGGTAAGGTTCTCCATGTTGTTGACATCTCTCCACATCTGCTCATAATCAGACTCCAGATCGAGTCCGGAGCGCGAGATGACGTCCTTCAATGCCTCCAGGGCCTTAGGATAGAGGGCCGCCTTTGTAAGGTTCGGGTTGTCAGTCAGTCTTATACGCCCCGGGTCCCCTGTGCCGGCCTTGTCATTCTCCGGTCTCTGGGCATAGCCTGAGGCCATCAGGGCAATACGTGCATACATACCCTTTGCTAAGGCAAGGCCTGCACGGTCAGTGCGTGCCGTATTGTATGACAGGTAGGCAAAGGACTCCTCAAGGTCTTTCAGCAACTGCTCATAGATGATATCCCGGTCAGACTTGTTGAGATAGGTTGTCTCAGGAGTAACCGGAGCGAAACGGGCCGGGACTTCCCCATAAGCCTTGAGAAGTTCCGTATACAGGACAGCCCTCATCACAAGAGCCTCCCCGAGAAGGGCCGCCATCTCCGGACGGGAGTCCGGAGAGCCGTATTTGCGGACTCCGCTGATGGTAAGGTTGGCACGCTCTATGCCGGCAAAAAGTTCATTATACGGGCCGTCGTCACGATTGAGTTCAGAGTTATTGGCAGACATGACATACCTGACAATCTCCGCTTTCTCATTGACAGTATTGGAGATGTACCACTCTATGTCGGTATTGTAGCCGTACCATGGCAGATAGCGTCCCCTGTGGGAATTGGTATGGCTGAATACCTCATAGATGGAATATATCTGATATTCCGTAAGAGTCGGGTCCGAGAACACCTGTGTCTCGTCAAATGTCGACTTTGACCCGGTGGTGAGGTCGCAGGAAACAAGGGAGAGTCCTGCAAGAATCCCGGCGCCGGCAAATATTCTTTTTATAATATTCATGACTTGTCGTATTATGGGTTAGAAGGTAAGGTTGACTCCGACCACAAAGCCTATGCTCTTTGGATAGGCAGAATAGTCGACTCCAGGAGTAAGAGGGGTATCCCTGCGTGTGTCGACCTCAGGGTCATAGCCCGTATATCTTGTAAGACAGAAGAGATTGGTCCCTGTGACATAGAAGCGCAGGCGGGATATCCTGGCTTTCATGGTCCACTGGGATGGCAGGGTGTATCCTATTGTGGCCGATGTCAGGCGGAGGAACGAGCCGTCTTCCACAGCCCAGTCAGAAAGGACAGCCCTGTTGACGCCAGGAGACCAGAGTGTGGCTCCTGAATTGACTTCACGCAGGACTTCAGGGTCTGTTATGAGTTCGCCAGTCTCCCAGTTGATGTTGGTCCATCTCTGGTCCCCGGTCTTCATGAAGTTGCGGTTGCGGTAGCCTCTTGAAGATGTGAACTCTATCTTGTTGGCATTATAGACATCATTGCCGAAGACATAGTTGAAGTTGGCCGAGAAGTCGAACCCGTAAAGATATCCTGTCAGGCTGATACCGCCGAATCCAGTAGGGGTAGTGTTACCGATGATCTTCTTGTCATCGACAGTCACCTTCTTGTCCCCGGTATTGTCCTTGAGTTTCATGGCTCCCGGACGCATGTATGCAGCGCCTATGATATCAGAGCAGTCTACAATGCCCGGCTTGAGGTCCCACTTCCCTGTCTGTGCATTGTATGTAAAGTCATCTACTCCATAGAATCCGTCGGACTCAAAGCCATAGATGTTGCCCAGAGGCTGGCCTTTCACAACGATGAAGTCAGTACCTATCTCTGTGGATGCCCACTGTGTGGCAGCCTCGATGCGATCCAGTCCGCCAAGACTCAGGACACGGTTGTCATTGAGGCTGAGATTGGCGCCGAGAGTGAGGCCAAAATTCTCCCGCTCCACAAGGACGGCATTGAGAGAGATTTCAATACCCTTGTTCTGGACGGAACCCATGTTCCTGTACTGGAATTCATAGCCTGAACCAGATGTCGGGAACTGGATGAGCAGGTCATTGGTAGTATTGTGATAGAGTTCCACCGAGCCGTTGAGCCTGCTTTTGAAGAACGAGAAGTCGAGTCCTATGTTGTGCGACACTGTCGTCTCCCATGACAGTTTATCATTTGGCATTATGGTGTCTCCCCCGTCCGTCACAGTAGACCAGTAGGTGTTGCTCTGTGAAATCCAGGCAGTGGAGAAGGATGCAAAGTTGAGCATTGTCATGCCGGACGGGATGTTGTTGTTACCTGCCGTACCGTAACTGTAGCGGAGTTTGAGGTTGTCGAGCCATCCGGATGCGCCTTCCATCCATGGCTCGTTTGATATGGTCCATGATGCAGCCGCTGACGGGAAGTATCCCCATTGCCTGCCTTTCACAAACTTCGAGGAGCCGTCGGCACGTATCGTGGCCGATACAGAATACCTGTCGTCAAATACATAGTTGGCCCTTCCGAAGAAAGAGAGCAGACGGTCATCCGGGTCATAATAATTGTTGGTGGAGATGGCAGTACCTGTGGACATGAAGTTCCACGCAGTCTCTGCATCGAAGAAATCGGGGAAATTCTCCACAATTGAAGTGAGTTCATTGGATTTCCTGACAATGTACTCCGTACCGGCAAGCAGGTCGAGATGGTGCCTGTCATCCTTGAACACCTCGGAGAAATTATAACTCAATGTGTTGGTATTGCGGATGGTCTGGCGGTACTGGTCAGTATATCTGACAGCCGGCTTGTTGGGATAGGTGGCACTGGCACGGGAATAATAGGTCGTGATGCCGTAGAAACGGTTGTTTTCCTGATTGTAGTCCTCAAGTCCGCCCTCAACCCTGAGATTGAGGTTCTTGATGATGTGCCATGTCACAGCCCCGTTCACTGTCCAACTTCTGCGCAGACGCTTGTTGTCATTGTCGGCTACTGACTGGAGAGGAGGGGCATTGTCCCCATAGTCCTCAGCAAGTTCGGCTCCGGCAATCGCACCGCCGGCAATAGGGATAGGAGTATATTGCACCGCATGTTTCAGACGTCCGTTGCCTGAAGTCGAGCCTGCGTCGTTCATGGAATTGGAGCCCGAGCCCATTATACGGGTATTGGAGTATCTGGCATTGACATCGAAGGAGAGTTGCCTGATAGGCTTGAAATTGGCCTTGAATGTGAGGTTGTCCCTCCTGTAGGATGAGCCTGTCATGATGGCGTTGTCTCCAAGATGGGAATAACTTGCTGTCCACCTGACCTTGTCCGTACTCCCGGAAACGGAGACATTGTGGCTATAGTTCGTACCTGTATTGCCGAATACCTGCTTCACCCAGTCATTGCCCTCGATATTGCGATAGAGATCCATATCCTCGAAGAGCCCGAAATAAGGGACATACTGGTCTTTGTAGGCACCCCTTATCATCGAAAGTTCATACTGGTTCCTGACGAAAGTATACGGGTCATCGACCTGGATGGCATCTGCATTGGCCATCTTCTTCATTCCCCAGTAGGCATTGTAACTCACGGAGAACTTTCCGCTCGTCCCGCCTTTTGTGGTCACGAGGACAACTCCGTTGGCACCGCGTGAACCGTAGATGGCAGTTGAAAAGGCATCCTTGAGCACATCGATGGACTGGATGTCGGATGCCGGGATGTCGGAGATACTCTCTACAGGGAATCCGTCAACGATATAAAGAGGGGAACTGTCCTGGGTGATGGACCCTGTACCACGGACACGTATCTTGATGTCTGCATCGGGGTCGCCTTCAGTCGTAGTGACCTGCACACCTGCCATCCTTCCTGAAAGGGCCTCCCCGACCGATGTCACAGGGACTGCCGTCAAGGTCTTGCTGTCCACGGATGATACAGAGCCCATCAGGTCCTTTCGCCTGACAGTGGCATATCCGATGACGACCGTCTCCTCAAGGAAATTGGCGTCCTCCTCCAGGATAATATCCATTCTGGTTGAATTGCCTATGACAGCACTGTGCGTCCTCATCCCCACACAGGAGAACACAAGTGTCTTGCCTTTGGCGTCCGGGACATCGATGGCATATCTGCCGTCAACGTCTGTCGATACGCCATTGGTAGTGCCCTCGACAAAGACAGACACGCCTACCAGAGGCAGGCCGTCAGCATCTTTTACGACACCTCTGATCTCCTGAGCCGACAGCGTCAGCGACGCCAGCAGCCCGACGACCAGCAGAGAAATCTTGTATGTCAGATTTTTCATAAAAGAACTTTTTTGGTTAGTACTTGTATATTGGTTATTGATGTTATCAATTATTGCCTTGCCCATTTACGGATATGCGAAATTACCTTTTTATGGCTACTGCATATGAGAAAAATTGTCGCAATACTTGTATTTTTTAACATCCGGACAAAAATTCCGTGTACGGTAACGAAAATCCCCGCAGAGACAAAGAAAAGACTGCATCCCGAGCCGTCCGGACAAGCCTTGAAGGGTCAATGCAGTCTTCAGCAGGACATATGTGATGCAGTGGAATTCCTGCCGCTCCGGCAGGTCAGCCAAGCGAGGTATAAGTGCCGCCCTCTGTCTGGGCCGCCACTATATCGCGGACAAGATAATGCAGGTACATCTCAAGGTTGGTATATCTTCCATGTATGTCTATGTCCATGCCGTCGGCATCATCGGCAGCCGTATCCAGGCCGAACTTTTCTTCAAACCAGTCCGGTATCCCGTCCCCGTCGGTGTCTGTCTTGCCGTTTGCCTCATTGTCCGTATCAGCGGAATATTCAGGCCATCCGCCGACATCGTTCTGCGAGTCAATTATGCCTCCGGTGCTGCCATTGCTTCCTTCATAGGTATAGTCCCCGTCAAGTACATTCCCTGTCACACGCTCATCCACATCATCCCTCACAATGGATGCCCCGGCATAGCCGGTGACAGCCGTATACGCCGACTGTACAGGATGTGTGGTCGTCCAGCAGGTCTGTGTATCATCTGCCTTAATGGAAAGAGGGGCTGACAGCAGTGTGCCACTCCCGCCATGATGCCAATATACGTCATCAGGATATTTCCCCTTGTCTATGCCCAAGGTGTGGTAGTTGCCCTCAAGGTAAAGTTCAGGATACTTGTCGCCATAGATGACCCCGTCTTTCTCATAATCCCTGTATGCGTCTACAAAATACCGTCTTTCCTTGCCTTCCGACGCAGGGCCGGGCTTATAATAGTTGCCGACGATATTGAAATACCCGTTCTCTCCTCCATATGTAGAATTGTCTCCCCAGTTGTAGATGACATTGTTGCGGTAGTCGACATGCCCGCGGTGAGACTCGCGGTAATCCTTGGTGACATTGCCCTGGTCATCAACCTGTACATAGATTTGCGGATGGTCTATCCTGGCGTTGCGGCTGTTGTTATGGGCAAGCAGGTTGTGGTGGAAGGATGCATTGCGTCCACCCCAGATGCCACCATAGCCATGGCTACCCTTGGAATGCCCGGACTCGCACAGGGCCTCGGAGAGAAGGCACCACTGCAGCGTGAAATTCCTGTTGGCATAGAATGAGCCTACTTCATCCACAGACCACGACATAGAGCAATGGTCGATAATGATGTCATCGTGATAGCGGCCCCAGATGGCATCTTCGCCATCTGCATCAGGATCCCCGTCATAGCCAAGGCGGAACCTCATGAAGCGTATGATGACATTGTCTGCATCCACCCTTACTGTCTGGCCGGAAAGGCAGATGCCGTCTCCAGGGGCAGTCTGGCCGGCTATCGTAAGGTTCCCGTTTCTGATACGGAGTTCCGACTGGAGATGTATCCTGCCCGCCACATCGAACACAATGGTTCTCGGGCCGCTTTCTTCTATGGCTGCACGCAGGGAACCGGCACCGCTGTCGTTGAGGTTGGTCACATGTATCACCTTTCCGCCCCGGCCGCCGGTGGTGTACATTCCGCCGCCTTCTGCCCCAGGGAAAGCAAGAGCCTCCTTATGTTCATCTTCAGACTGCGGTATCTTCATCGCAGCATAGGCGTCACCAGCATCCGGATCATCCGGCTGCGGATCATCCGGGCCGGGAACAGGCTCCCCTGTCGTTACAGGCGCTGATGAGGCAAACGGAGAATAATCCATCCCCGAAATAGCCCTCACCATACACACATAGGACACTCCGGAGTCAAGACCTGTAAACTCAGCTGCAGTCCCGGTCTCATACTTGAGTTCCACAGATTTCTCATTCTCAGCCGTCACGAGACGGACAGCATATTGCTCTGCTCCGGATACAGCGTCCCACGAAAATGCAAGTGAATTTTCCGTGCTCTCCGTGCATATGATATTCTGTGGAGAATCAAGCACCATCCCGGTTTCAGGCTCATGCTCCTGGCATGCGGTCACAGCAAAAAGCCCCGCTGTCAGGATGACAAAAATCTTCTTCATACCAACTCTTATATTCTAATATTTTAATTTCTGTCCAACGGATTTATCCATAGTTACCGGACAATATCTTTTTCCGAATCGATTATTCCTGGTATTCCGGTCACGGAACCTGCAAATGTCACGGTGCCGGTCTTTATTTCATGCACTATGCGGCTGTCGACTGAATCCCTGCGGTGCGAGGCCCCGGCGGACTTAAGTATCTTGCCGTATTCTTTCATTACCGGGCCTGCATCCACAGGACACCGGCAAGGGAACGGGGCGGAGACAGACACGGCCCCGTATTCTGCGGCATTGGCGGCTATCTTTCCGGCATCCGGATTCTTCCCGAGATAGTTTCCGCCCTTTACAGCCGACACATCGTAGATATTGTCCCTGATATAGAAAGCCCCAGGAATCATGGATGTACTTTCCGATGTATAGACCTGGAGGTATTTCCCGTCAAGGTTTCTTGTTGCAGGGCCTGGGCGGAAAAGATTGCCTGTGACATTGAACCAGCCTTCCTCTCCGCCGTATATGGCTTTCATTCCCCAGTTATAGACTATATTGTTGACGAACTCTACTGTGCCGCGCCGGAAAAGCAGGTCGCTGCCCTCATATATTGCAGGATGGTCGAACCGCGGGTTGCGGCTGTTGTTGTGCGCTATGATATTGTGGTGGAATGTGACATTGCGGCCTCCCCAGATGCCTCCGTAGCCGTGCTGGCCCTTGTGATGCACTGAAGAATTGAGGGCCTCGGAAATTATGCACCACTGGATGGTGGCGTTGCTGTTGGCATAGAAAGAAGCATTCTCGTCAGTCGCCCAGCTGATGGAGCAATGGTCTATGATAATGTTTTTGTTGTGCCTTGCACCGAGTGCGTCATTTTCATCCTTTGCCGCCGACCCCATGCGGAACCTGAGATATCTGATGATGACTTCATCAGCCCCGATATATACACCGTGGTCGCGGATAGTGACGCCTTCCCCCGGAGCCGTATGCCCCAGAATGGTTATGTAAGGGTCTTCTATCTTGAGCGTGGACTTCAGATGGATGTCCCCGCTCACGGCAAATGTCACGATTCTCGGGCCCTCTGCCCTGACGGCATGTCTGAGAGTGCCTTCCTCGTCCGTATCCTCAAGGGACGTGACGACATATTCCTTGCCCCCTCGGCCTCCTGCGGTATATTTTCCACCGCCCTCAGCACCTTCAAAGGCAGGTATACGTACCATATCCACTGCCACAGGCTCACCATTGTAAACAAACTGCCCGTCAAAGACATAGTCTATATTGAGAGCCGCCTCATACTCCAGGGACGCCCATATGAACGGGCCTACGCCCTTGCAGTCATTGTCTATGACAGGCTCGCTCAGATAGTACCCGTATGTGCCGCTGCGCATCTGCCTGCCGCCGAGACCGGCCACAGAGCAGCAGGATGTAAGGGATATCGTGCCGTCCGGATTCTCACGCACAAAGGTGTCCACGAATCTCCGGTAAGTGTCCCGGGAATATTCACGCCATGAATCCCCGTCAAGATAGCCCATACGGACACCTTTGAGGGCAGCGTATGTAAACATGGCAGATGCCGTGGCCTCCAGATAATTGCCTTCGCGTCCCGGAGAGTCAAGCACCTGATACCACATCCCTGTCTGAGGGTCGGCATATTTCCGCACAGTCTCCATCAGATAGCGGAACTGTTCCACAAGTGTATCCCGGTCAGGATGCTTTACCGGGAACCAGTCCAGGGTCTCTGTCAGGGCAAGGGCATACCATCCGCAGGCCCTGCCCCATGCATGCGCAGACTGCCCTGTGAGAGTATCAGCCCAGAACATGGAGCGGGACTCGTCCCACGCATGACGGAACAGGCCGGTAGCCGGGTCATATGTATGCTTTGCCGCGCCTATGAAATGTCCGGCAATGTCATGGTAAAGGGAATCCCTTTCGGCCTTAGGGGAAAATCTCTTCGTATATTCCGCATAAAAAGGCTGGGCCATATAAAGGCCGTCGAGCCACACCTGATGCGGATATATCCGCTTGTGCCAGAAGATGCCGTCTTCCGTCCTCGGCTGGGTATCTATCTGAGCGCGGATTTTCCGCAGCACCCGTCTGTATTTCTTGTCTCCGGAGTCTTCGTACAGCCTGAAATATATTCTGGCCGGGCAGATATGGTCGACATTGTACGCCTCCTTCCTGTATCTGTACACATCGCCGTCCTCAGTGGCCATGGTATCAGCCCAATGGCGCACATATTCCGTGGCATAGCCCAGGTCATAGCGCTCTGCGACATCCATAAAGGACAGGAGTTCAAGGCCGGTGGTATAGTTCCATTTCAGTTGCCCCTGACGTCCGTCCAGCCATGTTGCCTGCGGATTGCGGGCCATCTCGGAAAGCATCATCCTTACCGAATATGGCTCTGTGTCCCTGATGAAGCCGAAATCACCGCACAGCCGTGCTTCAGACCTTTGTGAACATGTCATCAGCGCGAGAAACGATGCTGCCGTCAGAACCTGCGATGCCTTGTATATCCATTTACCTTTCATATTGTCAAAAACTTTGTCCTGTCTATTTATGATTCTGCCTCCTGACGCTGCCGGTTCTCTTTGATATAGTCGGCAGGAGAGAGGCCGAAATGCTTCTTGAAAGAACGGCTGAAATATCCCGGGTCGGAAAATCCCACCTTATATG
>JADILX010000038.1 GCA_017695025.1 Candidatus Cryptobacteroides excrementavium | reverse complement strand
TCGTGACAGACGGCAAGGCTGTTGCCCAGACGGATGACGAGTTCATAGACCTGGTGCTTTCGGTTGCTTCCGGGACACGTGTCAACAACGAGCGCTCCGGCTATTCTGAAATTGCCATTTTCAAGACAGGGGTTACGCTGTGAGATACCTTCCCTGCGGTACCATATCCTGAATTTTGCATTCTGACTTGACATTTAGATATTTTCTGTTTATATTTGAGAGTTGCAGCATTGCCGGGAACGTACACGGCATGCGGCAACTCCTAGTGGTATTAATATAACAGACAATAAAAATTATGAAGATCAACAGTGAAGTAAGGTATGCCGCACATCCTCAGGATGTCAGGCATTATGACACAAGACAACTCAGGGAACATTATCTTATAGAAAAGGTCTTTGCTGCAGACGAGGTCAATATCGTATATACCATGCACGACAGGATGATTGCCGGAGGTGCAATGCCTGTGGACGAAGTCCTTGAACTCAAGCCGATAGACATCCTGAGGGCGGACTGTTTCCTCTCCAGGCGTGAGATGGGTATCTTCAATGTCGGCGGCAAAGGTATCGTGAAGGCCGGGGACAAGACTTATGAGATGGATTACAAGGAGGCCCTCTATCTTGGCCGTGGAGACAGGAAAGTGACATTCGAAAGCCTTGACCCGAAGTCTCCGGCGAAGTTCTATTTCTGCTCTTCAACAGCGCATGCATCGTATCCGGACCATCTTACGACACGTGCCGAGGCCGTACATATGGAACTCGGCTCTCTTGAAGAAAGCAACCACCGTGTCATCAACAGGATGCTTGTAAAGGAGGTGGTCCCTACCTGCCAGTTGCAGATGGGAATGACGGAACTCAAGCCTGGAAGCACATGGAATACAATGCCGGCTCATACGCATAACCGCAGGATGGAGGTCTATTTCTATTTCGAAATACTTGAAGACCAGGCAGTGTGCCATTTCATGGGAGAACCGGACGAGACCCGGCACATCTGGATGAAGACAGAGCAGGCCGTGATTTCCCCTGAATGGAGCATACATTCGGCGTGCGCGACAAAGAACTATACTTTCATCTGGGCGATGTGCGGCGAGAATCTCGACTATGGGGATATGGACGGATGCGCCACGACAGATCTTAAATAAACTTTCCTGTATACGGCCGGACTGTCTGCCAGACCGGCATGGATAAGATAAAACCAAATTTAATATATTGCTATGGTTAATTTTTCACTTGAGGGAAAAGTTGCTCTCGTAACGGGGGCATCCTATGGAATCGGGTTCGCATTGGCTACGGCCTTTGCGGAAGCCGGTGCTAAGATTGCTTTCAATGACATCAGGCAGGAACTTGTGGACAAAGGGCTTGCCTCATACAAAGAGAAGGGCATCGATGCCAAGGGATATGTATGCGATGTCACCAAGGAGGAGCAGGTGCAGGAACTGGTCGCCAAGATTGAAAAGGATCTCGGTCCGGTCAATATCCTTGTCAATAATGCCGGTATCATCAAGCGTATCCCTATGACAGAAATGAAGGCCGAGGAATTCCGTCAGGTAATTGACGTGGACCTCAATGCGCCTTTCATCGTGTCAAAGGCCGTCATCCCGTCCATGATTAAGAATGGCGGCGGAAAAATCATCAACATATGTTCGATGATGTCGGAACTCGGCCGCGAGACCGTATCTGCATATGCAGCAGCCAAGGGCGGACTCAAGATGCTTACAAGGAACATCGCTTCCGAGTATGGCAAGTACAACATCCAGTGCAACGGCATAGGCCCGGGCTATATTGCCACTCCTCAGACAGCGCCTTTGCGCGAGCGCCAGCCGGACGGCTCACGCCATCCGTTCGATTCGTTCATAGTGGCGAAGACCCCTGCCGAAAGATGGGGGAATCCGGAAGACCTTCAGGGGCCTGCCGTGTTCCTTGCATCATCTGCATCGGACTTTGTGAACGGGCATATCCTGTATGTGGACGGAGGTATCCTTGCATACATAGGCAGGCAGCCTGAATAATGTGCTGAAGACGGTATGAAAAGGCTGGTAACGGGCGCAGCCGCCCTCATTTCGGCTGCAATGATGATGTCCTGTGCATCTAAGGGGGAGGTCAAGGTCCTGATAGAGAATGACTCGGATCTTTCCCGTGTCAATGAGACGGTGGAACTGGACTTCAATGCTCTCAAGGCCGGGATTGAAGGCCTGACGGCTGACAATGCTGTCGTGCTTGATGCAGAGGGGAAACAGGTCCCTGTGCAGGTATACACGGAAAGGCATGCTGAAGAGCTTCTTATTTTCCAGGCATCTGTCCCTGCAGGAGAAGCAGTGGAGTTTACAGTCTCTGCCGGTGTGCGTGAGCCTTACGATACTCTCGTATACAGCAGATATGTGCCGGAAAGGGCTGACGACTATGCCTATGAGAACAATCTTGTCGCAGGCCGTATCTATGGACCTGCACTGGCGGATCCGAGGACTTTCGGGCCTGACATCTGGCTGAAATGTACTGACCGGCTCATCGTTGACGAGTGGTATGAAAAGGCTGACTATCACCACAACTATGGGGACGGAATGGACTGCTATAAGGTGGCCAATACACTTGGCGGAGGTGCCCTTGCTCCATATGTGGGCGACAAGATAGTGATTGGGGACAACTATGCTTCCCAGGAACGCATATGCAATGGCCCTGTGCGTACGAAGGCTGTACTCAGATATGATGCATTCGATGTGGACGGGAACCTGGTGTCGGCAGTCAAGGAGATTTCCCTCGATGCCAATACTCGTTTCCTCAAGACTTCCACCTGGTTCGACTGTGTGAATCTTCAGGAGATACCAGTGGTGCTCGGGGCCGTGCTTCATGATGTAGTGTCGCGGACTGACGGAGACCATTATATAGCCTTTACGGAAAAGGCATCTGACAGTTCTGACCCTGGGAGGGATGGAGATATATCCGTCGGTCTCGTCGTTGATGCCGCTGAGCAGGGTGTGGAGGCTGCAACCATGGATGGGCATGCTGTACTGAAGGCTGTCGCTGTGTCCGGAAAGAGGTTTGACGTATGGACCGGCTCTGGCTGGAGCCAGGGCGGAGTCGAGTCTCCTGAGGCATGGGCGCAGGCAGTAAAAGACTTTGCTTATGCGCAGGCGCATCCTCTGAAAGTCACTGTGAAATAACGTCCGTCCGTCGGATTTATATTTTTAAGGGCTTGCTCCCTGCCGTCTTGCAGAAGTTTCAGACGGTAGGGAGCAGCCTTTTTTTATGCAGTCCGCCAATTACCGTTATCATAATTTTGCAAGTAACGATTATTTGATTATATTTGTTGCTGTGTTCGTACACAATGGCTGTGCGATTATGGATGCGGGGGAATCATTAATTTGATATGTGATTAAATATTAGTGATATATTCCCTGTTTTGCTGCCCTTTTGATGTGATTGTGTCTTTCTGTGTTTTTGTGTAAATTGTTAAAAATTGACCATATGGCGAGATTTCTCTTCCTGCTTGCTGCATTTTTATGTCCTTTTAACGTCATTGTTGCAGGGGCTTCCTGTGATTCCGTGGACAAGGGGTCATGGTTTGATTTCAACAAGAACGGAAAAATGGATGTCTATGAGGATCCGTCCGCATCCATTGATGACCGTCTAGAGGATCTGCTTTCGCAGATGACACTGGAGGAGAAGACATGCCAGATGGTCACCCTGTACGGATACAGGAGGGTGCTTCAGGATCAGTTGCCGGAGCCTGAATGGAAAGAGAAGTTGTGGAAAGACGGGATCGGGGCTATTGATGAACATCTCAATGGATTTCTGAACTGGGGGCTTCCCCTGTATGATTCTCCCTATCTGTGGCCGGCATCTGCTCATGCAAAGGCCCTTAATGAGGTACAGCGTTTCTTTGTCGAGGATACACGGCTGGGGATTCCTGTCGATTTCACAAATGAGGGTATAAGAGGGGTGGAGGCATACCGGGCTACGAACTTCCCGACCCAGTTGGGCCTGGGGCATACGTGGAACAGGGAACTGATCCGTAAGGTGGGCTATATTACCGGGCGCGAGGCCCGTCTGCTTGGCTATACCAATGTATATGCCCCGATTCTGGATGTCGGCCGTGACCAGCGCTGGGGCCGCTATGAAGAAGTCTACGGGGAAGACCCGTATCTTGTGGCTGAACTCGGCGTACAGATGGTTCTCGGCATGCAGGAGGATTATCAGGTTGCAGCCACTTCCAAACATTATATAGCATATTCCAACAATAAGGGGGCGAGGGAAGGCATGGCGCGTGTGGATCCGCAGATGTCTCCGCACGAGGTGGAGAACATACATGTCTATCCGTGGCGGGAGGTCATTTCCCGTGCCGGTCTGCTAGGGGTGATGAGTTCATATAACGACTATGACGGCTATCCTGTCCAGTCCAGCAGTTATTGGCTTGACGAAAGGCTGCGCAAGGAATTCGGCTTCAAGGGCTATGTCGTCTCTGACAGTGATGCCGTGGAGTATCTCTACAGCAAGCATCATGTGGCTGCTGACATGAAAGAGGCGGTGTACCAGAGCGTGATGGCCGGACTTAATGTCCGTTGTACATTCCGTTCTCCGGACAGTTATGTGCTTCCGTTGCGCGAACTAGTGCGGGAGGGCCGGATACCTGTGGATGTCATAGATGACAGGGTGCGTGATGTGCTCCGGGTCAAGTTTATGACAGGGCTTTTTGACCGGCCGTACCAGACTGACTTTGAGGCTGCAGACAGGGAGGTGGATGGGCCGGGGCATAATGCCGTGGCTCTTCAGGCGTCACGCGAGTCACTTGTGCTTCTCAAGAATGAGGGCAATGTCCTGCCGCTCGATGTCTCTTCGCTCCGGAAGGTGGCAGTTGTCGGGCCGAATGCCTGTGCTACTGACTATGCCCATCAGCATTATGGCCCCCTTGCCACTGATGCTGTGTCTGTGTATGAGGGCCTGAGCAGCGCCCTGAAAGGCAAGGCAGAGGTTGTATATGCCAAAGGATGCGACCTGGTGGATGCTTCCTGGCCTCTTTCCGAGATTCTGCCTGTTGAGCCGGGAGAGGCGGAAATGGCGATGATACGGGAGGCAGTGGAAGCCGTTGAAGCCAGTGATGTGGCTGTAGCCGTAGTCGGAGGCGGGCCGAGGACATGCGGAGAGAACAAGAGCCGGACAAGTCTTGACCTTCCAGGCTTCCAGGAACTTTTGCTAAGGGAAATCCACAGGACAGGGAAGCCTCTTGTGGTCATACTGATAAACGGCCGCCCGCTGTCGGTCAACTGGGCTGCCGCCAATGCTGACGCCATCATAGAGGCCTGGTATCCGGGGGCGCACGGGGGAACAGCGGTTGCCGAGGCCTTGCTCGGGGAATACAACCCTGGAGGTAAACTGACAGTCACTTTCCCGAAGACAGCAGGGCAGATACCGTTCAACTTTCCGGCAAAGCCCAATTCTCAGGTCGACGGGCCACGGCGCCCTGGCCCTGACGGCAACCAGACAAGAATCAACGGCGCCCTGTATGATTTCGGGTTCGGCCTCAGTTATACGACGTTTGAATATTCGGATCTGGAGATTTCAAGGGAAACAATCAGCCCTGATGAATCTTTTGATGTCTCTTTTTCTGTCACCAATACAGGGGCCCGGGCAGGTGATGAAGTCGTCCAGTTGTATGTTCATGACTGTCTCAGTTCTGTCACTGTCTATGAAAAACTCCTTAAAGGTTTCGACAGGGTCTCCCTTGCCCCGGGAGAGACAAAGAGGGTGACGATGACGCTCGGCCCTAAGGATCTGGCCCTTGTCGATGCCGGTATGAAGCATGTGGTCGAACCTGGAGACTTCGACATCATGGTGGGGGCATCATCGACAGACATAAGGCTTGCGGGGAAGGTCTCCGTCCTGGCTCCTGACGGAGAACCGGCGGATGGCCCTGCACGTCAGGCCGGCCTGTATCCGTCCTGTCCGGCATCAATATCCAGAGGGGAGGATCTGACACTTCCGGCAGATGACAGCAAGGACGTGTCAGGTGTCACAGTGGAATGGCTTAAGGGAACGGCATGTTCATTTGAGATATTGATTTCAGACGGCGGAGGCCAGTTTATACCGGTGTTTTCCGGCAAGTCAACTGCTGCCGGGAAGAAGACATACAGGTTTGAACCGGTCAAGGCGAGCGAAGTGAGGCTCCTTGTCACAAAAGGGAAGGCCGTTGCCGGCAGTCTTGACAGCCTCTATTGACCAAGAACGTAAACTAACTGCATAATATGAAAAATAATCTGTCTTTTGGAACTCTGTTCTGGGGGGGGATTCTGGTTATCGCCACGATGTCGTGCTCCGATATCAGGGAATTGAAAGATGACCTGTCTGACCTCGACTCCAGGATTGCTGCCATGGAAGAGCAGATGGAGACATTCAATGCCAATGTCGAGGCCATCTCGCTTCTTGCGCAGGCTACTACCGTCAACAGTGTGTCTTTTGAAGATGACGTCTATACTGTCATCCTGTCTGACGGTAAAGAATTGACTTTGACCACAGGAGAAGCCGGAGTGGGCAGTACTCCGCTTGTGACAGTGGATGATGACGGTTTCTGGATGGTCGACTTTCAGGATGGCAATGGCCCGGTATATCTTGAAGACGGCAGTGGTGGCCGGTGGTGTTCGACCGGGGATGATGCAGTTGTCCCGGTGTTCAGTATTGACGCAGACGGGTATTGGATGCTGGACTATGGTGATGGCCCGATGCATCTTCACGGCCCGGACGGGAACAAGGTGCCGGCGACATCTACAGATGAAGTCATCGACCCTATTTTCGAAAATGTGGAATATGACGCGGCAGCAGGTACTCTGACCGTTACTCTGAGGGCTGACGGACGGCAGTTGTCACTGCCTGTCGTGCCTGACTTTCTTCTTGCCCTGTCCAATGCGGAGGGACTTCAGATTTTCGACTATGGACAGACGAAGGTATATCCTGTAAAAAGCAACGGACTCGGAAATGTCATCATCTCCACCCCGCAGGGCTGGTCGGCAGTACTGGAAGACGCATCATTTTCCATCACTGCCCCGCTGCAGACACGTTCCACTCCCATAGCAGATTCCGATACGGATGTCATTATTGTCGCCAGTTCTGCTACAGGGCATTATATGACTGTGTCTAAAGTCCTTGTTTCCCTTTCTGATGCCGAGATAGATATCAGTCCCCGGGCATCTGTGGCATTGTCCGGAAGTACTTCATCGTCACTGGCTTTCACAATATCTCTTGAAGAGGCAACGTCTTACCGTTATATGCTTGTGAAGACAAGAGAAGAAGCCCCGTCATATGATGAGGTAACAGAAAACGGTACGGAATCTACTGAACTCCATCTTGTGGCCGATGGCCTTGAGCCGAGGACCGGATATACCCTGTATCTGGTTGCATGCAACGGGGACATATCTTCGGAAGAACTTGTGACTGTCAAGGCAGAGACTGCAAGACCGGACTATGCAAGTTATTATGAGGCATATCAGGGAGGAAGCGAACTTGAAATCGGAGGAGTCGTCGTGAGCAGGGCGCTCAACGGGGACGCAATACTTCTCGGGGCGGAAGACAATGTCATCAGGGCAGACGGGGTATATTTTGTTCCAGACGGAGTCACTGCGCAGATAACATCGGACACAGGCACCCGCGGGACCCTGATAGTGATAGGAGACAACCCGTCTTCACACGGGAAGATGGAGTTCTCCGGGACAGTTACCCGTCTTGGACTTGACCCGGCCAGGGGCGGGAGCCTCATCCTGTTCAACCTTGACTTCGATGTCGCGACCGACAACGGCCAGGGGCAGATACTGTTCTACCCGGCCAATGAGAGTGGCGGCACGCTTGAGACAGTGGCGTTCGAGGACTGCGGTCTTGACCTTGGTGGCCTTCAGGGTATGTCCTTCACGACAGACACCAGGAGCGAGAGCACGAAGATCCGCATAGAGCGGCTGGTGATAGAAGGCTGCGACATCAATGTCGGGGAGGGGACGCGATTCGGATACTTCTTCCAGTACCGCAAGCACAACGAGATAGGGGATTTCATCTTCCGGGACAATGTGGTGTGGAGTCCGGATGCCGGGAACAATGCGCGTCTTCTGAACGGGGCGCAGAGTGCGAGTGCCGGGGACTTTGCGATAGCGACACCGGTCGAGAGATTCGAGATGGAGCACAACACGTGGGTGAACTGCAAGGGGAGCCCGATGAACTATGTCAGGAGCGTAGGCAGGTATGTTCTCAGGAACAACCTCTTCTACGGCAGCATCACTAGTTACACGCCAGTGATAAGGTACTCTGAGACGGCGGAACTTGACGGCTCGCCGGAAAGCGGCTCGGTCAGGGACAACATCGGCTACGTAGTAGGAGGGGCCTCAGTGATCTGGAAGGCAGCGAACCCGAACGAGATAGCGGGGATAGAGGAGTACGAGCAGATAAGGAATGTGAGTGAAGACCCGTTCGTGGAGTT
>JADILX010000001.1 GCA_017695025.1 Candidatus Cryptobacteroides excrementavium | reverse complement strand
CATAAATATTGAATGATTTTGTATCCTTTCCCGGCCCGTCTTTCGGGGACTCCCGGCCACCACCGGAGACCCCTGGAAATACTGCACTTTTAAACGGGCGTTTTTCCGGGCAGACGCAAAAGTCCCCGCAGTCCGTCCCATCCGGGGACTGCGGGGGAACATGTTTTTGCCATGAAAATAAATGCGGCCGGAATCCTGACACTGTCATGTCTGGACTCCGGCCGCGATGTTATGCCTGCCTGCCTTTTCCTCTCGTCTTCAGACTACAGGAACGGACTTATGCCATCACACCCGGCCTCTCCGGCCCTGGTGACGACCACACTGTTTTTTACAGAGCCGGGAACAGGAGTCTTCCCATACCTTGATGACTCACCGCTTCCATTCTGTGCCGTAAGCACGAGGACACTGTCATTCTCCATCATGGTTATCCTGTATGTGCTGCCAAAAGGAGTGCCGTCGGTATAAGTGCCGCTCAGAATGTCTCCTGACACAGAATAATGTCCTGTATACTGATAGTACTGAAGCATGTCCCCTGTCTTCTGGTAAAGGGAAAAACTTCCGTTGCCAAAGACAGCATAGATATCGATGCCGTCCATAGGCAGTTCTCCGGTAGAAATAAGATGCCACTCACCGCTGATGTCAGGACTGGATTCCTCTTTGCTGCATGATAATACTGCCATGCAGCAGATGCCCATGAACACAGAGATGCAGATTGCCTTGAATATGTCTTTCATTACAGCCACCCTCCATTTTCTGATTTAACATTCCTGGCGATGACGGAAATCTCCCTTGTGACGGGCATACCTCCCAAAGAAGACCCCGTGCCGGCAGAAGTGCCGCCGGCAATGGCACTGACCTTGATTCTGGCAGAGCCGTATTTCGTAGGATAGACCCAGAGTTTGCCGTATCTCATCTCCGGCTTTTCTTCAAGTCCGAGAGCCTCCATGTCCGCATCGGAAATCTCTACATCGGTGTATGTGAGATTTTCTGCACCGGAGCCGAAATACTCACTTATGTCCAGTCTCTGGCCTTTGCCGATCTCTGCCGTGACACAAGGGATGCCGGCAATCTGCATCAGAAGCCGCCATGCATCTATCGTCCCTGTCCCCATATTGCCTTTATAAGGAGCAAGACTGAACTGTGTGCCTCCGCCATATTTGCTCCCGTAAAGGAAGCCGTCAATGTCATTTACTGATGTCAGGAGCATCGAAGTAAACTCTTCCCTGGTAAATGTGACCCCGAGTTCTTTTGCATATGACAGCCCGAGCGCAGCGACACCTGACACATGCGGACAGGCCATTGATGTCCCCTGCATATAGCCGTAGTCTGTCGCAGACATCATTCCGGTCGGCCGGCCGTTCTCATCCAGTATCTGAAGTGAGACTGTCGGCATCGTTGAAAGGACACAGCCGGACTCAGTTGTACTGTTGCCGGTGTAATATTCCCCTCCAGGAGCGGAAATATTAGTTCCCGGCCCGTAGTTGGTATAATATGCCGGCAGATTGTCGCATGCAATCGCATTGACAGCAATACACTCCCTGTAGGCCGCAGGATATCCGGCCTGGCCGGCCCCGTCATTGCCGGACGCAAATATCGCAAGTCCGCCGTCAAGGATGTCGTTCGGCTCGCTCACAAATGCCTTGATGGCCGTTGTCAGCGCCCCGGCACGACTTTCAAAATTATTGTCGGAAAGGATGTATCCTGCCGTCCATCCCCAGGAACACTGGATAATATGCGCATGCTTCAGAAGGGCGTACCGTACGGCTTCCGCACTGACATCTATAGGTGCCGCGTTGAGTCCGGACATTATCTGGCAGGTCATGATTCTCACGCCGTTACCGCTGCCGTCTCCTCCGGCTATGCCGCAGACTCCGGTCCTGTTGTTGTTGACAGCCGCTATCGTACCGGCCACATGTGTTCCGTGGCCTGAGTCGCCGTACAGGTCCCATGTAACAGGCCCGCCATCGATGAAATTGTATCCGTAGATATCGTCAATATAAGCGTCACCATCATCATCGTAACCGTCCGTCCCTGCCAGTTCTGCAGGATTTGTCCACATGTTTGCAGCAAGATCCGGATGGTCAAACTGGACTCCCTCGTCAAGCACGGCCACTATCACATCCTTGTTTCCTGTCGTCAGACGCCATGCATCAGGCGCATTGATGTCGGCTCCCCGTCTGGCTGTAGGAGCCATGCCCAGGTCCCCCGAATTGGAATAATGCCACTGGCTTGTGAGCATCGGGTCATTGAATCCGGTGACAGGCATCCCGGCACGGGTCATTACAGGCTGTGTGTATTGCCAGGAACGGCAGTCGGATGCCTTCCGCATGAGTGTATTGTATTCTACCTTGTCGACATGCGATACCCCGGCAAGGGAAAGGGCCGCTGCCTCAAGGTCTGTATCTTCGGGAAGGCAGACCTTGAACCATCTGTCAAATCCGTACTTGCGGTCAATTTCTGCCGTAGCATCCGTGCATGGGAAGACAGGTTCCATCGATGTGGCCCCCAGCACCGACAATACACTGTCGATGGCTGTACCGCAGTCTTCCGGTGCCCTGTCGAGACAGATCAGGAGATTGCCCTTCTGGGCATTCTCTGGCGTATTGATGATCTTGCCTGCCGCATGCAGAGCTGTTACGGAGTCTTCACGGGGCATGCCGATGTCCGTTTTCGCGCAGCCAGAAACCAATATGGCCATAACGGCTGCCATAAGCAATATGTTGCTGTTCGATTTCATTTCACATCCATATACAAAAGCAGTTGCCCCGGACTTTGTCGCGGCTCATGCCGTCTCCGGGACAACTTCTTTTCAGATAAATGTCAGACTGTCATCTGGCCCTGAATTCTTTCATGTTGAGGAATGGGCCGGAAACATTCTGCTCCGGTATAGCCGGGGAGGCATCAAATGCCACTGAACGGCTGTCAACCTTCGCCTCGATACCTGCCAGAGATGCATTCACATGCCTTAAACTACCGCTATACCTGTCAATCAGCGATTTCATCCGTCCGTCAGGAGTCTCCACATAGTTTGCCGGGCCTTTGCTCCACTCAAGGCTTATCTTGTCGATGGCAGACATGCCCGATAATGCAGCAGTGCCTGCGCCCGTATCGACAGACTGATCGACAAGCATGATGTCAGTATATGCGACATAATCCCCTGTCGGCATCTGTCCTTCAGTATCGGCATATATGCCATAATATATTCCGACAAACTGGATTCCCGAATTAGTAGTTCTTGCCAATGCCAGATAGCCGTCTGTCCCGGTGGCTCCGAGCACCATAAGATAGTCTCCACTATAAGGTGCCGTGCCCTGTGCGTTTACGCCAAGATAAAGCAACTGGCCATAATAGCCATCGATGTTCTGGACATCAGTCATGGTATACAGGACTCCACCATAGTAACTGAATGTAAACGAATCATTAACACCCATTTCCTCTGCTGCCGGCCCGAGCAGGCCCTCGACTGTCATCCAGTCATCTTCTGGCCCGTCTTCTTCAGGGCTTTCAGATATTGTCACCTGGCCGATTTTAGCCCTGGCGTCCGCCCCCAGAGGCACTGCATAATAATCCCATGTCGAGATAAGGTCAGACTTGTCAACCATGTAAATGTCACTGTCCGTATATATCTTCTCCAGCGGATTAAGCGGAGCACCGAGGGTAGTCGCCTCCTCCTTTACAAGGGTGGATTCATAGCCATTGTCAGCATAAAGCACCATAGTGTAGGAAGTTGCAGGGTCAAGCCCGGTCAGTATATCCACATACCCTTCATTGTTGATCTTGGCGATTTCTGCAGAGCCAAGCATAGTGTTCTCGGCTTTGGAAAGAATGTCTGAAACCAGATCCATATCGCTGGCTCCAGAGAGCGAGGATGTCTCATAGAACGCAAGGTATGCATTCTCAATGTCTTCCCCGTAGATATAGTATTCTATCGAGTTCTCTGAAGTAAATCCCTGAGGGGCATATTTGTCGGAGACAATCATGCCGGCATCTATCTGGACAGACATGTCATCGCCCTGGGCCACATAGCCGAAAGATACCGATGTATAGCCGCAGTCATTGCCTTTGGCGTCATAAGCCACAGCCACAAGGGTATAGAATCCTGTCTCCATGCCGGAAACAGTGACACTGCTTTCCCCTGCGCCAAGAGTCTTGACATTAGACTCTTCACCACGGATGATATTGTCGGCATATGTATACACCTGCCCGTCATCGAGACGCCCGGTGTACATGGCATATTTCACAGAGGCTACATCGGTCCCCTTGACGAATGTCACCGGAAGGCTGCCGTCAGTACATGCCCCTGCCTGAAGCGAGAGGCTATAGTCCGGGGCTTCGTATCCCGGGAGGATAAGCCGTGTCTTGCCTGCGGTATTGGCGAGATACAGAGAGCCGCCCTGCTCAAACAGGATTCCGTTTGCCGGGAATTCTATCACTCCGTTCTCAAGCGTCCCGTACAGGTTGTCGGCATTGCTTATTACTTCTTCTACATTGGAACAGATACTTAAGACGCCACTATATGACCCTCCGAGGTCGACCCCTATGCTCTGGAGGTCTATCCACACTTTTTCTGGATCTGTGGCATTGATGACAAGGCTCGGGTTGGAGCAAGATGGAGTTGCACCGATAAGTGCTACATTCAGCATCGATTCCACATATTCCTTTGTATAGGCATTGTCCACCCTGTAGTAGCCCTCAATATCTTTTCTTTTGTAGACAGTAACCTCATGTTCTGCATACTGCTGATTATAGGCTGCAGGGATAAAATAAGAACTTATGATATCGTCTCTCCACATGCCTGTCTGCTCTCCGCCTGCACCTGTCACAAGTTCCCACTCGATAATCACGAACGAGAAATCGACTGACAGGGAGTTCTGCCCATAGACAAGGGCATATTGAGGATCCTCAAGTGAAAGCCGGCAAGAATAGTTCTTGCTGCTCTCAGCTTTGTCGAAGTTGACAGTGAGGACTGCTGTTCTCTGGCCGTCCTCGAAGATAAGCGGTTCAGCCTCAAAGATGCCCTCTTCGCTTCCCTCGACCACGACAGGGACTTCTATCTCCCCGTCTTCCTTGAGCCTGGAGACACTGAATGTCAGAGAGCGCGGATCTGACGGATCCAGCATGAGCGAGCCTGCATTCTGCTGGACATCGTCGAAGTAGACCCCGTAGCAATTCTCAAGATCCGGTTCCCCCGGCTTGAACTCCTCCTGTGTACAGGAAGCCATGCCTGCTGCAAGCAGGATGAATGTGCTGTATATTAAATATCTGAATGTCTTCATATCTGATATGTTTTATTGTTAGTTGTTCCAGACAGGGATGCTTTCAGAAGGATCCGGATTGTTCAGAGCCTCGGTCACACCCCGGTTGGACTGGAATTCGCCGCGTGTGATGACGATATTCCACTGAGGGGAGCGGCCATTGGTGTTGAACATCTCGTTTGCAGGGTGGTTGGAGCCGTCATATCCCCTTCTGATACCCTGATTGAGCCTCTTGTAGTCATATATCAGGATGCCTTCACCCCAGAACTCGATTCTCTTCTGAAGAAGCATCTCCCTGAGGAGCAGGTCTTTGGACGGAGTGTCACGAGTGCAGTCATATGTACCGTCAGTGACCCTGTACTTCATGAATTCATTCAGTTTTTCCCTTGCTCCGGAAAGGTTGTTCTGGCCGGCAAGAGCCTCTATCTCGATAAAGTACATCTCCTCCACCCTCATGAGCGGATGGTCGCCCACACCGCCGGTGGTATAGTCAGAGACAGCACCCTGACCTGTACGGAACTTGAGGTTGGCATACGGACTCATATAATACTCTATATATTCCTGCTCATCCTGGCTGCCGGCAAACTGATAGTCGTAGTAGTCCATTCCCTCCGGGTCAAACCAGGAATGTTTCCTGAAATCATTGTCCGCGATGCTTTCATAGAAACTCTTGTCAGCACCGAACTGGACAAGATTGCCATAGGCCCATAGGGCCTCGCTCGACATCCAGGTGATGAAAGACGACACATTGGCTACATTTTCGCTCACGACAGGTATCCCCCATATCCATGAGTTGGTTGCGGATGCGCTGTTGAAGCCGCGTGTAGGGTCTTCCCATTGTGTCTGGGTAAGCGGAGTGCAGCCGCTCGCAGAGATCGCCTGTTCCGCATATTTTGCCGCAGCCTGGAAATTGGCGATGCTGTTGCCGTCCTCCCAGTATGCCATCTCAAGATATGCCCTGGCATAAAGCCCGTACACACCTGCAAGCGAAGGCGCCGAATTGGTGAACGAGGTACCGGCAAGATAGGTCTCAGCCAGTTCCAGGTCACTGAGGATGAATGTGTACATATCCTCCCTGGTAGCACGGGGATTGTCCTGAGCCGCTGTCTCGGTGGTTGTCTCATCGACTATAGGGACGGTAAGCCCCAGTATATCGGAAGAGACTGGCTTGTAATTGTTCTGTTTCGGCTCATAGAGTCTTGCGAGGTCGAGGTAGAACATTGCCCTGTACGCATAGGCCTGGCCGAGGGCGGCCTTTTCAGATGCGCTGGCAGATTCCGGGTCAGACACTGAACTTATCACCCTGTTGGCCGCTGCAATCCATGCATAATAGCAGTCCCAGAAATAAGCACAATATATGTAGACATCGCCCTGTGCCTGATTGGATGAATAGGCCGTGTAGTGGCTGTAATTGGCGTTACCGCATGGCACCATGTCCTCAAGCATGCTCTCTGTCATGATGTGGATGGATGGAAGGCCAAAGTCCGTATGCTCCCCATAGGTGCTATAGTAGTTTGCTGTATTGAAAGCATGAAGAGCGGCAGTGATGGCCCCCACCTGTTTTGTCAGCGGGTCATCCGTCCCGCTGACCTGCGACTCCGTGACAGTGCTTCCGACAGGGAACGTCTCTTCTATGCATCCTGCAGCCGGCAATACGGCCACAAGAAGTACAAATGTCCTGAAAAGTATCTTTTTCATATGATATCCCTTTACTGATGATTAGAATGTTATGTTTATCCCGCCGGAAAGTGTCCTGACAGGAGAGTTTACAGCATAACTGGTACTTCCGTCAAAACTGTAGCGAGGGTCGAGGCCCTGTCTTCTTGACCAGTAGATGATGTTGTCACATGTGATGTAGAGGCGGAGTCTGCTGACCCGGATTTTCTTGGTGAGCCTCTCAGGGAACGTATACCCTATCTGTGCATTCTGGAAATTCAGATAACTTGCATCAGTAAGGAACCTGTCGGATGCGGCAGCATTGTTTTCGTCGCCATACTGCCATCTCGGGATGTTCGAGTCCCTGTTGGTCTCGGACCATGCCTTCAGTATATCCTTATGTATGTTGCTGCCGACGCTCTGACCCTGAGGGCTTCCCATGAGAGAGGCATAGCCGGAGTCATAGGTCAGGCCTCCGATGGAATATGTGAAGGACAGCGATACATCGAACCCATAGAATTCCAGGCTTGTGCCGAATCCTCCATAGAGTTTCGGGGTCGGATCATCACAGAGATAGTCTGTGGCTTCGGAATAGTTAGCCGTCTTTTCTCTGCCGGTGACATTGCCTTTCTCATCGAGTACATCCTTGTACCAGAGAGACTCTCCGGTCTCATGGTTTACCCCGGCGTATTTAGGCATGAAGAAAGTGTTGAGAGGCAGTCCCTCGCCGACAAACTTGTTGCCGTTGGCATATCCCTCATGTCCCTCTATCGTCCTGTTCTTGTTCTTCTCAGGAAGGTATATCACTTTGTTGGTGTAATGTGTGGCATTGGCATATACATCCCAGCGGAAGTTCCTGTTGTTGAAGATAGTCCCGTTAAGGGAGATTTCAAGACCGGAGTTCCTCATGTCACCGATATTGTCATAGTATCCGCCATAGCCGAGCGATGCCGGCACAGTGAAGTAGAACAGCATGTCGGATGTCTTGCGGTAGAAATATTCTACAGTACCCGAAAGCCTGTTGCCGAAGAAGCCGAAGTCAACACCTGCATTGAAGTTGGTGTTGGTCTCCCATGTGATATCCGGGTTGCCTTTTGTCCGGAAGACTGTGGCCACACCGTTCTCATTGTCGTTGGAGATGGTGTAGGTGTCGGTGTAAAGATAGTTTGCGATGTTGTCATTACCCTGGGAGCCGACACTTGCCTTGAGTTTGAGCATGTCCACCCAGGAGGCATTGAACCACGGTTCATGGTTGATGAGCCACGCAGCACCTGCAGACCAGAAGTCTCCCCAGCGGTGGTCAGGATGGAAGCGTGAAGACGCATCGCGACGGTATGAGGCACTGAAGAAGAGTTTGTTGTCATAGTCATACTGTGCCCTTGCAAAATATCCTTCGTTCAGATAGGAGTCTCTTGAAGATGCCGAAGCCTTGGCATCGACGACAGAGCCATTGAGTTCGTCATTGTCATTGGAAAACATCTGCGACTTGCCTGCGCTCAGGGTGTACTCCGAGAGTTTGTAGTTCTCATGGCCGAGAAGGACACTGACATGGTGGACATCCTTGAATATCCTGTCCCAGGACAGGAGTTGCTGCATGTTGAGATAGAATGTCCTGTCATGCGCCTTGCTGACTGAGCCTCCTGATGCGGCAAACTGCCCGTAGTACATGTTATTGGTGGTAGTAGACCTCGTCTCATCCACTCCGACTCCTACATTGAAAGTGAACTTGAAGTCACGCAGGAAAGACACTTCGGCATACCCGGTACCGTTCAGGGCATTCCCTTCGCTGTACTGCTTGTCAATGAGTACGCTCTGGAGGGCATTGCTCTGTGAGAATACAGGACGTACAAGGCCGCAGAACGACTTGTCACCGTAGTCATACATCTTCCATCCACGGCTGTCTGTCATGATGTTCCCGTTCCCGTCCCTCATGTATATCGGGTATATCGGGGCTATACTGGATGCGAAGGCAAACACATTGCCGGTGCTGGATGAAGAACCTTCGTCAGAGTTGCCGTTGTTCCATCTGAAATTGGTGTAGGCGGCATTGGCTCCGACGCGCAGCCAGTTCTTGGCCTGATAGTCAGCCTTGAGGCGGGCAGTATAGCGGTACATGTCCGAGCCGTCCGAGATACCCTTGTTGTTCAAGTATCCGAAAGATGCGAAGAATGTAGCCTTGTCGACCGAGCCGGATACGCTCACATTGTATTCCTGACGGAGAGACTGCCTGTACGCGGCGTCCATCCAGTTGTCCGGCTGAAGCCAGTAGTCCTGTCCGTCATAGGTGACTTTCCTTCCCGGGGTGGCATTAGGGTTGAGCCGTCCGTTTGTACCGATAAATGTCTGTCCTTCAGGCACGGTGAAAGTCATGTACTCCAGACCACCTACAGTCGAACTGCCGGTAAGGTTGGCATTGGCTTTGAGCCATGCGTCGTTCGGAGATGAGCCGCCTCTTACGTACGAGTTATACAGAGCCGCATAATGGGTCTCATAATATTGTCCGGGATCTGTGATATAGTCATATTCTTTCAGGGCCTTGGTGTTCCATCCCCATTTTGCATCCACATTCACGACCGCTTCCCCGGCCTTTGCTTTCTTTGTGGTGATCATGATGACTCCGTTGGCTCCGCGTGCACCATAGAGGGCATTGGATGCGGCATCCTTGAGGACAGTCATCGACTCTATGTCGCTCGGGTTGATGTTGTCAAGGTCTCCTGAATACGGTACACCATCCACGACATAAAGAGGGGCAGTCCCGGCATTTATGGAACTGATGCCTCGTATCATGATGGACGGGCTGGACCCGAGGCTTCCTGATGATGTGGTCATCTGCACACCGGCCACCATACCTTCAAGTGCCCTGGTGGGCTCCGAAGACTGCACTCTGGCGATATCCGATGACTTCACCACAGTGGCTGAACCTGTAAACGACTCTTTGGTAGACGTACCGAAAGCGACCACAATGGTCTCGTCAAGCATCTCGGCATCAGGCTCCAGTGCCACGTTGATAGCCGGCCTGCCGGCGACCTCCACTTCCTGGGTCTGGTAGCCGATGGAGGAGAAGATCAGCACTGCATCGTCATACACGAGGATGGAATAGTTTCCATCTGCATCAGTGCTGCCACCGGTAAGTGTACCTTTCAATTGGATGGATGCAAACGGCACCGGCTCTCCGGTCTGGGCATCCGTCACTGTCCCTGTTACGTTGACATCCTGCGCATAGAGCGAAGTCATTGCCAACAACGACAGCAGAGAAAAAATGAATCTGATTTTTCCCATAATTGAACTTAGTTAAACATAAATATTGAATGATTTGCGTTGCCAGTCTGTTGCCCGTCGGGAGGAATGATCCTTTCCGTCGCACTGCCTCGTCCTGCAGGCCGGAACAGCCTGATTACGATGCAACATTTTTCGGGCGTTTTATAAGGCACTTGAGACCTGCCCTGAAGACGGTGATGAAAATGTTTTTCATATATTTTGACATTTAAATTTATCAGAAGATGGTATATGCTTACATTAGGGTCAGCACAGAGATGCAGACGTACGCAAGTCAGGAATTCGAAATCAGGAATTATTGTCAATGTCACGGGATTGCAGTCGACAAATGGGTGTCAGAAGCCGTCTCGGGAACGAAATCATTTGAAAAGCGGACACTCGGCCGGCTGATACGGAAAATGGGGCAGGGAGACCTGCTTATATGCACGGAAATCTCCCGGCTCGGGCGCAATATGCTCATGATAATGTCCATCCTCAACACATGCTCCAGCAAGGGAATTTCGATACATTCGATAAAGGACAATTTTGACCTTTCAGACAATATCAACTCCAAAATAATAGCCTTTGCCTTCGCTCTGGCTGCGGAAATCGAACGTATTCTTATCTCTGAACGTACCAAGGAGGCCCTTGCACTGAAGAAACAGTCCGGGATCAAACTGGGCCGTCCGCACGGAAGTTCCAAAAAGAAAGTATCGGTCTATAAGAACTGGGATAAAGTGTCGCAGATGATTGACTTAGGCGTTCCGTTGACCCATATTGCAAAAAAATGCGGAATCCACCGGAACACGCTCAGACGCTACTATATGTCCCATACGGATGACTCCGAAAAAATTTTTTGATTTTTTAACAAAGTTTAGATTTTAAAACCAATTTTTCTTACAACTTACTGTTTTTTGTTCGGGGGGGGATTTAGATTACAATTTAAAAAAATACTCCCATTTAAAACTTATTCGACAGATAAATTGAAAGAGAAAAGGCATTTGGAATATTAATTTATTATTATGACCTTTGCCGAACGCCGCTTCATAAAACGCCCGTTTAAAAGTGCAGTATTTCCAGGGGTCTCCGGTGGTGGCCGGGAGTCCCCGAAAGACGGGCCGGGAAAGGATACAAAATCATTCAATATTTATGTTTAACTAAGTTTTTTTGCTTATGAAAAAAATCAGATTGTTTTTCACGGCAATGCTGGTGCTTCTGACATCCGCTGCGGCCCTTGCCCAGGATGTCACTGTCACCGGAAAAGTTGTGGATTCATCGACAGGTGAGCCTGTGCCATTCGCCTCAATACAGTTGAAGGGCACTCTCACCGGGGGCAGCACGGACGCTGACGGGAACTACTCCATTCTTGTCCATGATGACGCTGTGCTGATCTTCTCCTCCATCGGCTACCAGACGCAGGAGGTGGAGGTGGCCGGCAGGGCTGCCATCAATGTGAACCTCGCCCCGGACTCCGAGATGCTTGACGAGACTATCGTCGTGGCTTTCGGTACCACCACAAAAGAGGCTTTCACCGGCTCCGCTACGGTTCTCAAGACAGACGACCTGATCAAGACACAGTCATCGAATGTCTCGGATGCTCTTGTCGGAAAAGTTGCCGGAGTCCAGTTCGCTGCGGCTTCAGGCCGTCCGGGAGCAGACCAGACCATGTATATCCGAGGATACGGCTCCATAAATGCTGAAAAAGATCCGCTGTGGATTGTTGACGGGGTACCGTATGAGGGAGATATCAACAACATAAATACTGCCGATATAGAAAGTATCAGCGTCCTTAAGGATGCCGCCTCCAATGCGCTTTATGGTGCACGTGGTGCCAATGGCGTGATCATGGTCACCACCAAGAGGGCAAAAGCCGGCAGGGCCACAGTTACTTTTGACGCAAAATGGGGAGTCAACAACAAGGCACTCCAGTCATATGACATCATAGATAATGCAGGTGAATTCTACGAAATGGCCTACATGTCCCTGTATAACAACTATACCATCAAGAACGGCATGAGCCCAAGCGATGCATATGCTGCAGCCAATGCCCTGCTTATATCCACCAATGCCGGAGGTGTAGGATATAATGTCTATACTGTGCCGGAGGGACAGACTCTCATCGGCTCAAACGGACGTCTCAATCCAAATGCCACACTTGGACGCAAGGTACAGTACCAGGGACAGGAATATCTCCTCTACCCTGACAACTGGATGGATGAAATCTACAAAAGTTCATTCCGCCAGGAATACAATGTAAGTGTGGCAGGTGCTACTGACAGAGCCAACTTCTATGCATCCCTCGGCTATCTCGACAACAACGGTATCATAGCCGGTTCCGCCAATGACCGCCTTACTGCCCGTCTGCGTGCCGACTATCAGGCCAAGAAATGGCTGAAAGTGGGGGCAAACATGTCCTATACTCATTTTGTATGGGAAAATGGAAATGACATCTCCTCCGAAGGTGCATCAGACGGTGGAAATGCTTTTGCCTCCTCATACATGATGGCACCTATATATCCTGTCTATATCCGTGACGGGAACGGCAACATCATGAAAGATGAATACGGTTTCAAGATGTATGACTTCGGAGACGGCCGGAACGGCGGAGCATTGCGTACAAACGGAGGCACGAGCAACGACCTTCAGGACATCCAGTTAAACAAATACATCAGTGAAGGAAACGCATTCTCGGCAAGCGGATTTGCGGACTTCACACTGTACAAGGGGCTCAAACTTACAGTCAACGGCAATGTCACCATCGACGAGACACGCCACACTACAATGCTCAACCCGTACTACGGGCAATTTGCAGAATCAGGCGGAGTCGTATCGAAAGAACATGGACGTCAGATTGCATATAATCTCCAGCAGTTGCTCTCATATACCAGAACATTCAATGAGGTGCACAACATGAATATACTCTTGGGACATGAAATGTTCAACAACAAGGAGTATGGTCTGTATGCTACAAGAAGCGGCATGTTCTCATATGACAATCTCGAACTCAGCGGTGCTGTTGTAGACAATTCAAGTTCTGGCTCCTCAATAAGCGAATACAACAACGAAGGCTATTTCTTCAGAGGCCAGTATGACTACGACAACCGTATCTACTTCTCTGCATCCTATCGTCGTGATGCATCCTCGAAGTTCCATCCGGATCACCGCTGGGGAAACTTCTGGTCAGTCGGCGGGGCATGGATTCTCAGCGATGAGAACTGGTTCAACGCTTCATGGGTAGACATGCTGAAAATCAAGGCATCGTATGGTTCTCAGGGTAACGACAACATCCCTGACTATCTGTATACAGACTACTACGCCATCTCAAATGACGGAAGCGGAGGGATAACTACAGTCTTCGAGAGAAAAGGAAATCCAGAGATAACATGGGAGACCAACTCCAACCTCAATGTCGGCGCAGAATTCGGATTCTGGAAAAACAGGCTCTCCGGAAGCGTGGAGTTCTTCAACCGCAAGACTTCCGACATGCTCTTCTCGCTTCCTGTGCCATCTGAAGCCGGGTACAACTACTATTACACGAATATCGGCGACATGGCCAACAGGGGAGTTGAGATAGCCCTCAATGCTGACCTTATCCGCACAAGGGACCTGGTATGGAGTTTCAGCCTCAACATGACTCATTATCGCAACAAACTGCTTTCCCTGCCTGACGACTACAAGACCAACACTACATCAGACGGCAAGATGACAGGACTTATTGACGGGAACTATTTCCGCAGCGAAGGGAGTTCGTTCTTTACATTCTATCTGCCTACCTACGCCGGAGTAGACGAGGCGACAGGAGAGTCTATGTGGTATGTATACCAGGAAAATCCGGAGTCCGGAAAACTTGAGAGAACTACTACAAAAAGTTACTCTGCCGCTAATGCGAACGGGCGCGAAGTCCAGGGAGACGCTACGCCTGACCTCTACGGAGGATTCGGCACTTCACTGAGTTGGAAAGGACTCGACTTTTCCGTAAACTGCACCTACCAGATAGGAGGCCAGGTATATGACAGCGGATATGCTTTCTTTATGGGTTCTCCAACGGGGACATCTACCGGCTTCACATATCACCGTGACCTCTGGAATTCCTGGACACAGACAAACACAAAGACAGACATTCCTCGTTTTGCCTATGGTGACACGGATTCCGCCAAGCCGTCAGACAGATTCCTTATCGATGCAAGTTACCTGAATATCCAGAATATCACCATCGGCTATACTCTGCCGCAGCGCATCACGAAGAAGTTCCTTGTCGAGAGTCTCCGCGTATACGCGACATGCGACAATGTATGGTACTGGTCCCGTCGTCAGGGGCTTGACCCGAGGCAGTCAATATCTGGAACGACCAATCCTTTCTACTATGCACCTGTGCGTACTATTTCAGGTGGTATAACTCTTACATTCTAATTTAAAGACAGCGAAAGATGAACAGAATATTCAAAAATACTTTTGTCGTTGCCGGAGCGGTACTGTTCCTGACCGGGTGTATCGAAGAGACCTTCCCGGAGGGAGGCTATGCCACATCAGACCAGATCGCCGAGTCTCCGATTGCAACGGAAGGGATGGTCGCTTCCATACCGACCATAATGATTACGAACTACCTTGACCTCGGGGAGCATATAGACTTCGGCTATCCGGGAATTCTCGGGGCAAATGACCGTCTTGCCGGAGATGTTTTCCCGGTGTCCGGCAATCTTGAGGGAGGCAACCAGTACACTGACCGCTGGCAGCCATGGCTTTACCCTTGTTCCATGGACTACATCAATGCTTCATACGGATTCTCAGCATTGCATTATATGAACTATTATCAGTTCATAAAGGCAGCGAATGACGTTCTGGGCACAGTAGGTGATGACGAGTCCTTAAAACAGACAAGAGGTGTGGCAAAGGCATTCCGCGCCCTCTTCTATCTTGACCTCGTAAGGCACTATGATCCGCTCCCGGCCAAAGCACCGCTGCTTACAAACTACGAATCGGAAAGAGCAGCAGTAGACGGGCTCACAGTACCACGCGTCACAGAGTCATCCACTCTGGATCAACTCCGGGAGAATCCCCGCATGACCAGAGAAGAGGCATTCGAGTTTATATTTTCAGATCTTGATGATGCCGAAGCATGCCTTGCAGACTATTCTCCGGCACAGAAAAATCTTCCGTCCCTTGCTGTTGTCTATGGTCTCAAAGCAAGAGCATACCTGTGGCTCGGCGGATTTGACAATCTGAACTATGAAAATGTCCCTACCGGGACAGAGGCATACAAACTTGCAGCAGAATATGCCCGCAAAGCCATCGATGCTTCAGGATGCACTATCATGACATCTGCACAGTGGCTTGATCCGACCACCGGATTCAACACCGTCAATGCCGCATGGATGTGGGCAATGATACAGTCCACAGACACAGTGCTCAACAACCTGCTCTCATGGAGCGCCCATATGAGTCTTGATGCCATGTATGGATATGGATATCTTGCCCAGCCGGGAATCCCGTCCAATCTGTATGAACGTATAGCGGAAAACGACTTCAGGCGCCTGTCATTTGTAAGTCCGGACAGAGACTGGAATGCATTTGCACCTTATACCAACCTCACTGAAGAGGAGTTTGCGACTGTCGCACCGTATGCATCGGCAAAATTCCATACAAACAGTGGAGAGAAGTCCGATTACTCTGTTGCCAACGTCACGAGCATTCCACTTATGAGAGTTGAAGAAATGTATCTGACAGAGGCTGAAGCCACAGCACACTATGATGCCGGTACAGCCAAGACTCTGCTCGAGAATTTCATGTCAAACAGGGCCCCGGGATACACCGTGCCTGCTGCAGCATCTGATGGAGACGACCTCGTGGACGAGATACTTTTCCAGAAGAGAATAGAACTCTGGGGCGAGGGTCTGATACTGTTTGACCTGAAAAGGCTGAATGTAAGTATCCAGAACTCATCTAACAACGCACCGAGTGGAGCAAGACTCGACACTGAAGGCAGGGCCCCATGGTGGAACCAGACTATTCCGATTAGCATCGCACAGAGAAATCCGGTGCTGCTGACCACCAACAATCCAGACCCTTGCATGTCTTACAATGTAGAATAATTAAGCAAATACCCATGAAAAATATAAGAACATTGATGTTTTCGGGCATGGCCATTCTTGCCGGCATCTTTGCATCATGCAATGAGGAGGAATTCCAGCCCGGGCCGAAAGTGGATGGACAGGAGGTCTATTTCGACGCTTCAACCCCGTCATCATTCACTATAGAAAGCGAAAACTCCATCACCATCACGGTGATGAGAGTAGTAGCCGATGAAGACCTTGATGTAAATGTCCTTGTCGACAAGGAACGCATGGCAGAAGAAGACCAGGAATTGTTCGACTGTCCTGAGAGTGTCAGTTTCAAGGCCGGCGAGAACAAGGCTGAGTATGTGATTAACTTCACCGGTGCTCTTGCTGAAGGAACAGACTATGAAATCGGGCTTATGCTTGATGATGTGGACAACACCACGCCATACGGCTTGAACACTGTATATTTCACAGTAGCAATCAACCCATGGAATTCACTCGGGACAGGGAAATACCGCGATGACTGGTTTGGCCCGCTCTGGGGAGCCACAGAGCCGGTAGAAATCGACATAGAAATATATGAAAGCAAGAGCGAACCCGGGCTCTACATGGTAAAGGAGATGTTCGGATGGAACTTCCTTACAGAATTCTTTGGCGGCACACAGGATGCAATTATAGGAGAGGGCTATGTCGAATCATACACTCCGACGGATATTCAATTTGATTGTACAGATCCGAATAATGTACATCTTCCTATGCAATTTTCAGGGATAACAGATACTGAACTTGGAGATCTGTATATCGCAATGCTGCAGGGCGCTACCGGCACACTTGAAAACGGCATCATAACATTCTCTACGAATGGCCTTTTCTGCGGTAATTCAGAAATGTACGGTCTGCAGGCCAATACCGACGGCATGTTCCGCATAGTCCTCCCGGGCTATGAAGTGACAGACTACTCCCTCGCCGCTGAATATGCAGGCATGCGGGTAGCCTCCGACAATGAGACTGCATCAGCCGTGATAGACTTTACCTACGGGAAGGATGTGACAGGCATCAAATATGTTTTCGCATCCGGCAATGTTGAGAACAGTGCAGGTGAATATATCACCGGCATAGTTGACGGTACGGCAGAGAATGTATATGAAGTAGAGAATTTCATCGCAGGCGGAGAAACTGTATCCGTAGAGGCTGCCCTTACGCCGGGAATCCAGACTATAGTCGCAGTCCCGATGGATAAGGACAACAAGCCGCTGAAAGACAATGCCGCTGTCACCTCATTCTATTTCCCTGGCCTTGGCTCGACTGAGACACCTGAATGCGATGTAGAAGTGGCCATGTACAAGGTAAGCGAATATGCGGCTGCCAGTGACTATGTTGAAGACTGTCCAGACTATTCTTCTGCCGTATACGAGATAACCGGGTCTGGAATCAAATCAATGAAATCCTATCTGAACACAAAAGAAATTGTGGAGTCTGCTCCGGATATGGGACTTACATATGAAGACCTTGTGATGGAATATGGAACTGATTTCAATGCAGACAAATTGGCTGAACTGAACAGTACTGGCAAACTCTGGAACATCTCGATAAAACTGGAGGCAGGTACCACATATACAATGCTTGTCTATGCTGAAAATGACTATGGCAAGACAAAACTTGTTACTGCAGACTTCACCACAGACGAGATACCTTATGAAGGGACCCTTGTAATCGGAGACTACAAGATGACCTGTACTCTTGATGACGGAAAGGGAGGGACTGTCAATATTAACAATATCTTCACCGTCTCCCCTCGTGTGGCAGGAACCGAGACTGAATATGCCGTGACAAACCTCGCCATCGAAAATGGTGCCTCATGGTATGCCACTTTTGATCCGGATGCCAACACGTTGACACTGGACGGGACAGAAGTGGGATACGAGACATATGGTCCTTCATTTGGAGCAACATATGGCTACTATGATGCAGAAAAAACATTGGTCTATGGCATATATTCATTTGCATCAGAACAGAGCGACGGTTCCGACCCTTGTGTATTCTCAGTAGACGCAGCCACCAATCAGGTATCAGCACTGACTACTGACCTGATGGTGCCGGTATTTAACGCCTCTACTGGTCGGCAGGAGGGTGTCTATTCTTCTTTCTCTGCTGGAACGGGAGTCTCACTGTACACAGGAGAATCCGCCGGGACACAGAACCTGAGTCCTGCATCTGCAGGGCAGATACTCGCTCCTGCGTCTGTCAAGATAGAGAAGTTGCCGGCACAAATGTCCGTGCGTCATACCGCTGGCTTTGAAACCCGGACAAAGACCCTGGACATAAACCGTCACACAGGGATGACAGGACTTCACACACTCAAGGTAGAGACCGGGGTATGCGAACCGCTCCCTCATAAGGGTTTCTCGCGTCACTCTGTGTCACCGGTAGCAGTAGCACGATAGGACATACCGGATTCCATGCTGTTTTGCTTCAGGCATTGCAGCATGGAATTTTTTCAATGGCAATGCGCCCCTTTGGCTTTAACAGAAGACAGAGGCCATTGTCATTGGCTTTTGAATGAATTAAGCATATATCCAATAAGATTATGAAGATTTTTCGAATTTATATTCTTGCCTTGCTGGTCTCTTTAGCCACTGTCTCCTGTACAGAGAAAGAGCCTGGGGTTTCTGCGGGCCCTGAGGGTCAGGCGGCGGTGTCAGGCAAGATTATCCACAGAGCCGAGGATGCCGTCGGGGGAAGCCTGCTGGTGTACCTGAGCGAGGATGCGGCAGCAGCGGTGACGCAGGCCGGTCCATTGACGCGGTCAGGCTCCGGGGATGGAGTGCTGAGGCGCTCCGGTGTGGCCGCCCTTGACATGGCCCTCGCGGAGACGGGGGCTGTGTCCGTGAGCCCGCTGTTCGTCTATCCGGAGCGTAACGCCCGGGAGGCACATGCTGCGGGGCTGCACAGATGGTATCTCGTGACATTCGACAAGGACATGGACCTCGACGGGGCGGCCCACGGGCTGGCTGCCGTGCCGGAGGTCACATATGTGGAGTTCAACAGGAGACTGGAGCCGAGCGACAGTTTCAGGCCGGTTGTGTTCACGGGTGCATCCGCAACGGCGGTGCCGCAGGCCGGGACCGGGGCCGCATTCAACGACCCCTACCTCGGGAACCAGTGGCACTACATCAACACCGGCAACACAGAGATCTTCTCCGGCATCCGCGAGGGGGCAGACATCAATGTCCGGGACGCATGGCGGCTGTGCACCGGCGACCCGAGGGTGATCGTGGCCATAGTGGACCAGTGCGTGGACTGGACCCATGAGGACCTTGCCGCAAACATGTGGGTCAACGAGGCCGAGAAGAACGGCACACCGGGAGTCGACGATGACGGGAACGGCTACACGGACGACATCTACGGCTACAACGGGGCCACCAACGGCCAACTCGAACTGACGCCCGGCGATGACGGGTGGCACGGCACCCATGTGGCGGGGACTGTCGCTGCAGTGAACAACAACGGCACCGGTGTCTGCGGGGTGGCCGGGGGCAACGGCACACCGGGCAGCGGTGTGAGGCTCATGTCATGCCAGGTGTTCGACCCCAAGAGCGACGAGAGCGGCTCGGTGACGGCAAGTTCAAGGGCAATCACCTATGCCGCCAACAACGGGGCATGCATCATACAGTGCTCGTTCGGATACCAGCCGGAAGCAAATATCACGTCCGACGACAGGTACACGCAGGTATACGGGGCCGAGAAGAGCGCCATCGACTACTTCTCCACTGTCAGCAACTGTCCGGAGGTTCTGGACGGGGGGCTGGTCATCTTCGCCGCAGGAAACGACATGATCTCCACCTCGGGCTATCCCGGGGGGTACAGGGACTACATCTCCGTGACGGCGATGTCGTGCGACTACACACCGGCCTACTACACCAACTACGGCCCGGGATGCAATGTCGCCGCACCAGGGGGAGACGTGTACCAGTCCTATCTTACGGACGGGGACCAGCAGGGACGCTCGCAGATACTCTCGACAGTGCCGGGAGGGTATGCATACCTCCAGGGGACATCGATGGCATGCCCGCATGTCTCGGGGGTGGCGGCGCTGGGGCTGTCGTATGCCCTTGAACTCGGGAAGAAGTTCACAAGAGAAGAGTTCAACTCCATCCTCCTGACATCAGTGAACGGCATAGACCGGTACTGCACCGGGACGAAGTACTACCTGACACAATACGGAGGACGCCAGACGGTCGACCTGTCGGCCCACAAGGGGAAGATGGGCACGGGCTACATAGACGCCTACCAGGTGCTGATGAACGTCAGGGGGACGACATGCATCCCCGTCCCTGTCGGAGAGCAGACACAGATAGACATCTCGGAGTACATAGGCGACGGTGACGCGACATTCTCCGTCCTGACGGCGGAAGTGACCGCGGACGACAAGGCCGCGCTCGGCATGACATCGGACCCGAGAACCTTCGGGAAAACGATACTCCTGACATGCGGCAGGACAGGCTCGGGGATACTGAAGGTGAGCCTCAGGGCCGGAACCAACAGCGGGAGCGGGATGTCCGGCAAGACGGTGGAGCGGGAATTCGCGCTTGTAGCAAGGCAGGGCCACACCCAGAACGGAGGGTGGCTGTAGAGAAGGACACGTCTACGGACGGCAGATGGACAACACACCAAAACAACACAGCAAAGGATGAACATGAAGAACATCACAGGAATAATGGCAGCCGCAGCTGCGGCAGTGCTCCTGTCGGCGTGCGGCAAGGAGGGCACCGCCGGTGGCGGCGTGGGATCAAGCGCGGGGTCACCGCTCGGCTCATGGCACATGGAGTCATGGACGGCCATGACGGCGGCGGACATCTACGTGGCGTTTGACGGCGACGGGACATTCGACCTCTACCAGAGGCTGTACACACCGTACTACGAGCATCTGGACGGGACATGGGAGTACAGCCGCGGAGTCCTGGGCGGGGAATACAGCGACGGCGAGCCGTGGAGGTCAGAGTACAGGCTCTCCTTCAGCAATGAGGGCGGCAACATGACAATGACAGCCGACTCCGACGCGGCCGATGCCGCACGGTACGTGAAGGCGGACATCCCTGACAGCATCATCTCGGGAGACCTCTCGATGAAGTCACATGGGGGCGACCCGGGATTCAGGGCCCTGTAGCCCTCCGCCCCGGTGCCCCTGACACACAAGGGACATCGATAAGCATAAAAATGAGGGGACCCAAAAGTTTTTATATCTTTTTGAGAATCGAATATTCGAAAGAAGGACTGAGGTTGACCTCACGGAAAAACAATGAGAAAGGGGATGACTTGCACTTTTGAGTCATCCCCTCATCTTGTATTATGCCGGCCCAGGCCGGTTTTCGCATAATTGTCAGCGCCTGTCAGTCATCGTATTCAACAACATTGAAATTGAGGTCGAACTTGATTTCAAGGCCGCCTGAAAGTTCAATCTCCCAGGAATATGCATTCCTCGAAATCGACATTATCGCCTGGCCCGGGAAATTGCTCTTTGCCATAAAGGCTGCAATCTGCTG
>JADILX010000037.1 GCA_017695025.1 Candidatus Cryptobacteroides excrementavium | reverse complement strand
CTCCATAGGATAGAATGTCATCAAGGCGACTTACCGGAAAAATTCCCTGACCCGTTCCGATATGTGCCATGTCCCGCCGTCATCAGGGCAGCGGATGAAGTCATGCGGCATATCAGGAAGGATCGCTCCCTTGACGCAATCATGGCGGAAGGGAAAATGCTCGGGGTGCTGATAGTCAGGCCAGGGCATCCGTCACATAGAGATGACGGGATATATTATCTGGCAGCATTCTCCGGCAATGCGGGAGGCAGGAACATTGTGCCATATTTCGTCCCTCCGGTCTTCGACCTGCTGGCTCCGGACGGACATTTCAGAAAAGAAGAAGAAAAAATATCAGAAATAAACGCAAGACTGTCTGCCCTGCTGGAAAATCCCGGATACGTCTCAGCCGGAAAGAGACTTGATGGACTCAGGCAGGAAATGCAGGATGCGATGGATACGTGGAAGGCAAGGATGGCCGCATCCAGACAGAGACGGGAAAGAATCCGGACTTGCCTGCTGTCAGGAATAACTCCAGACAGTAAAGACCTCGAATATTATCAATACGGTTCCGGACATGGTCCCGGGGCTTCATACTGCACGGCCGGGAATGAGACCGCAGACACACATGAATCCCTGCTGCAGGCACTTATAAAAGAAAGCCAGTTTGAAAAAGCAGAGAAGAAAAGGCTGCATGAAAGATTTTCCAGAGCCATCGGAAAAGCCGGGGAAGAATACAATGATTATACCGGGATGGCCAGGCAACTGGCATCAGAACGCAGAAGGCTGTCAGACAGCCTGCAAAAATGGATATCCGACAGTTTTATAGTCTACAATGCCCTCGGTCAGAGTAAAAGCATTACGGAGATTTTTTCTGCAACAGGGCTTGTCCCTCCAGGCGGGACAGGAGAATGTGCAGCACCGAAACTTCTCCAGTACGCCTACATTCACGGTCTCAAGCCTGTGGCAATGGGAGAATTCTGGTACGGGAAAAGCCCTGACAAAGAAATCCGGTGTCACGGGAAATTCTACCCTTCATGCAGCAGTAAATGCGGCCCGTTGCTCGGATTCATGCTTCAAGGACTCGATCTTTTATCCGGTTCCGTCCCATATGCAGACAGGAAGACCTCCTCGCCTCCATATAGAATCCTCATGGAGGACGACCATATAATAGTAGCAGAGAAACCCTCCGGCATGCTGTCCGTCCCCGGCAAGACCGGGACACAGTCATTACTGGAAATCCTCAGGCAATCAGGACGGACAGTCCTTGCAGTCCACCGCCTGGACATGGATACTTCCGGGCTGATGGTATTTGCAAAGACGGGGAATGCGCAGAAGGCACTGCAACGCCAGTTCGAATCGCGGCAGGTCATCAAGACATATTCCGCACTGATAGACACATCAGTGGCAAATGGGCGGCACCACAAGGCAGGGGAAAAAGGCATCATATCGCTGCCTCTTCTCCCTGACATTGACGACAGGCCAAGACAGAAAGCCGACAGGGAGAACGGGAAAGAGGCAGTCACAGAATATAAAATCATTTCATGCTGCAGCAGATATGCAGAAGTGAGATTCCGCCCACTTACCGGAAAGACGCACCAGTTGCGTGTGCATGCTGCACACCCGGACGGGCTCGGAGCCCCGATAATGGGAGACAGGCTGTATGGAAGTGCGGCATCCGCCCAAAGACTTTGCCTGCACGCATGCACGCTGGAATTTATCCATCCTGCAAATGGGAAACCCATGAAATTTTCCTCGGAGCCGGATTTCATGGTAAACCAATAATCAGGACTCCCGTATGACAGACACCACAATCCGATAATCAGGACTCCATTATACCAGACAACATAAATGTACCCACCGGTAGACCAGAACCGGCGTCAGCAACTGCGGCCTTAAGATTCAGGATGGAAACTGATATGGCAGAACAGGCGTCAGCAACTGCGGCCTTCAATCAGATTAGGAGGGAAAAGGATGTGTCCGGCACTGCCGTCATCAATACCGGTACCGTCTATCAGTTTAAGCAGCATGTCCGAAGCATACTGTCCGATTTCCCTGACCGGCTGGGCTATCCTTGTGACCGGAGGATCGAGATAGTCAAGGAAGTCATTGTCATCGAACGAAATGATGGCAACATCTCCGGGGATTGAAAGCCCCAGTTCCTTTATCGCCCTGATTGCCCCGAGCAATATGGTGATGCTGAATGCGAATATTGCATCCGGCCGGAACCCCGACCTGAAGGCCTCCATGGTCTCCGAATATCCGTTTATCTCAGAAAAGCCGCTTCCGCAGACCCTCGTCTCGACATGTATGCCGGCATGGCCTACGGTCGCCTCAAAGCCACGCACACGCTCCCTGTTCGGCATCGAATCGCGTGCCCCCTGAATGGCAAGAAGCCGTCTGTATCCCCTGGAGAGCAGATATTCTGTAGCCATGCTGCCGCCAAGATAATTGTCGGTACATACATATGGAAGTACGGTCTCGGGATAATAGCGGTCGATAAGGACGACCGGAGTCCGGAGACTTATCTTTTCGAGTCTTTCCGGGGAAGTGCCCACCGGCACGACAATCATACCGTCCACATTTCTTGCAAGGAAAGAATCAAGGGCCTTGTCCTGGATATCCTCATTTTCCATCGAGTCGACAAGAAACATATTGTAGCCGGACTCTATCAGACAGGAGGTGATTATACTGGAGAAATTGGCAAAGAACGGGTTGGCGATGCTCGGGACAAGCAGGCCTATGACACCTGTCTTTTTCGTCCTGAGTCCCTTGGCGATAAGATTCGGGGTGTAGTTCCACTCCCGTGCGCATTCCGTGATTGCTGATATGGCCTTGTCGCTTATCCTGTATTCCCTACCCTTGCCGGACAGCACCCTTGAAACAGTAGATACCGAATAGCCGGTACGCTCGGATATTGTAAACAAAGTATTCTTCTCCATGACCGAAAAATGCATGCCTGTACAAAGTTACAAAATTCCCCGGATTTTTCAGGCCTCCTCCTTGGATTTGAAAAATAAAAACCTTAATATTGCACAAACGATTGCGCAACGCGGCAAATACACATTACGACACAACCACATGGATAAACACGGGATTCTGGTCATAGGCAGCAGCAACACTGATATGACCGTCAGGACTGAAAGACTGCCGCTACCGGGTGAAACTGTACTCGGCGGCGAATTTACAATGGGGGCGGGAGGGAAAGGAGCCAACCAGGCAGTTGCAGCAAAAAGGCTCGGAGGCGACGTCACGTTCGTCTGCAAGGTAGGCAGGGACCTTTTCGGAGAAAATTCTGTAAAGACCTACAGCAAAGAAGGGATAGACACCTCGCACATAATGTACTCCGAAAAACCTTCCGGAATCGCCCTGATCAACGTAGACGCAAACGCAGAAAACTCAATATCCGTGGCATCTGGAGCGAACATTGACTTTACACCTGAAGACATACGTGGACTGGAGGATATCATCAGGAAAGCATCCATTCTTCTTCTCCAGCTCGAAATCCCTGCCGCAGCAGTGTCCGAGGCCGCAAGAATCGCATCGGAATCAGGGACATACGTAGTCCTCAATCCGGCCCCTGCATGCAGCCTGCCCGAAGAGACGTACAGACACGTATCTCTGCTCATACCGAATGAGACCGAGATGTCGCAGATATCCGGTATTGATGTCCATGACTGCAAGTCTGCAGAAGAGGCAGCAAAAGAAATGCTCCGCAGGGGAACCGGCAGTGTCATTGTCACCCTCGGGGCAAAAGGGTCGCTTCTGTGCAGGGACGGGAAGACGGACTTCATCCCGTCAAGGAAAGTACAGGCGACAGACACTACGGCTGCCGGCGACACATACTGCGGGGCGTTATGCGTAGCGCTGTCGGAAGGGAAAAGCCTGGAAGATGCGGCCCGCTTTGCTACGGCAGCCTCCTCGATTGCAGTGACGCGCCACGGTGCACAGGAGTCGATACCGGCAAGAGAGGAGGTGGAGCATGTAATGTCAGGGACGGAGCAGTAAAACACACATAATACATAACACAAAAATTTAAATCAGCCATACAATGTTTATAGTCGACAATTATCCGCTTGCTGTGATACTCTGCTTTATCACAATGATGTGCTGGGGTTCCTGGGGAAATACCCAGAAACTGGCAGCAAAAAACTGGAGATACGAACTTTTCTACTGGGACTATGTGATAGGAATGTTCCTGTTCTCACTGATAATATCCTTTACACTGGGAAGTTACGGAGAAGAGGGGCGGCCATTCCTTGAGGATCTGTCACAGGCGGATGCCTCATGCATATGGAGCGTTATAGCAGGAGGAATAATATTCAATGCATCAAACATCCTCCTGTCAGCATCCACATCAATAGCAGGACTTTCCGTGGCATTCCCGCTCGGAGTAGGACTTTCACTCGTACTTGGCGTCATCATCAACTGGTTCGGGGCGCCTAAAGGGGATCCAGCCATACTCTTTACAGGGGTCGCGCTCATCGTCATTGCCATCATCTGCAACGGTATGGCATCCGGCAAAATGCACAAGGGTGAAGAAAAGACAGACCATGGGCAGAACAGGAAAGGTCTCGTACTTGCAGTCATAGCCGGAGTACTGATGTCGTTTTTCTACAGGTTTGTGGCGAAAGCCATGGATCTCAACAATTTCGAACAGCCTGCAGAAGGCATGCTCACCCCTTATACCGCCATCTTCATATTCTCCGCAGGAGTGCTCCTGAGCAACTTCATCTTCAATACGCTCGTGATGAGACATCCGTTTGTCGGGGAACGGGTACATTACAGGGAATATTTCCAGGGCAGTTTCAGGACACATCTTGTGGGCATGCTCGGAGGGGCCATCTGGTGTCTCGGCACCGCATTCAGTTATATAGCATCGGGGACTGCCGGGGCTGCAATCTCATATGCGCTCGGACAGGGGGCACCGATGATTGCTGCCATATGGGGAGTTTTCATATGGAAGGAATTCAAGGGTGCCGGCAAAGGCATCAACGCCCTGCTTTCCGTCATGTTCGTATTCTTTATAGCCGGACTCGCCCTCATCATACTCTCGGGAGGAAACTGACCACTGCCGGGAGACTGCAGAAGCACGGATACGTGCAAGGCACGCCAGATAAAAACGGTGCGTCTTGCACGTATTCTTTTATTTGAAAAAGTTCAAAAGTGTTTCTAAATTTGCAGGATATGGATACATGCACAAGAGACAGACTTATTGCATGGGCCGAAATGTACAACGACCCGCAATTCTTTAGTGAAGATCCCATTGTCTTCCCTGCAAAGATGGCTGAAATGTACAGACGGGGCGAACGGAGCCTTGCTGACGTGGAAATATCCGCGCTCATTGCCGCCCACCTTGCATGGGGACGCAGGGCGATGATAGTAAGGGACTGCACAAGGGCAATGGACGAGATGCAATGGAGACCTTATGACTATGTGATGAGGGGCAGATACCGCGACGATGACAGCAGCCTGCACAGGACTGTGAAATGGAGTGAGTTTGCACAGATATGCGCAAGGCTGAAAACCATCTACTCATCGTCCGGCAGCATCGAGAAAATGTCTTGCGGGGACATCAGGTGCAGGATATACGGAAGGAAGGCAGACCCTAAGGCACCGGACAAGAAAATCAACATGATGCGCAGATGGATGGTGCGTGATGACGGGAAAGTCGACCTCGGACTGTGGAAAGACTCGGACAAGAATGACCTGCTGATACCGCTCGATGTCCATGTCCACGAAGAAGCCACTGCACTGGGGCTGACAACAAGAAGACAGAAAGACATCACGACAGTCCGGGAGATCACGGATGCATTCCGGGATATTTTCCCCGGAGACCCGTGCAAAGGGGACTTCGCCCTCTTCGGCTACGGGGTGACGCATGCCGGACATAAGGGAAAACAGGATTGAACCATATCTGAGACATATGCCGAAACTGTACATAATATCAGGATGCAACGGTGCCGGGAAGACAACGGCGTCCTATACTCTGCTCCCGGAAATGCTTGAATGCAGCCAGTTCGTGAATTCGGATGAATTTGCAAAGGGGCTGGCCCCGTTCTCTCCGGAACGGGCATCCATACAGGCAAGCCGGCTCATGCTCCAGAAGATAAGATACCTGTTCAGGAGAAAAGAAGATTTCGGTATCGAGACCACCCTGGCCACAAGGTCGCTGCTGAAGACCATCAGCCAGGCCCAGGAGGAGGGATATACCGTGACCCTCATGTATTTCTGGCTGAACTCTCCGGATCTGGCTGTCGCCAGAGTAAAGGCAAGGGTCGAGGCCGGTGGGCACAATATTCCTGAAGAGACGGTCCGCAGACGATACAGCATGGGACTCAGATACTTTTTTCTCGACTATGCCCCTGTCTGCGACAGATGGATACTTGCAGACAACTCGAAGATTCCGTTCAGAGTCATAGCCGAAGGCTCCAAAGACGGTACGGCAAACATCAGGGACAAGGAGGCATACATGCGCATCCGGGAGACGGCACTTGCACCGGAAGAGAAAGACAGCGGCAGATGACATGCCGGCAGACAGCATCGGAGAAAACGAAAATGGACTTAAGATATTTCCTTGATACATTTCAGGTGACAGTTCCACAGATGGAGCAGCTCATCGCCACAGCCCTCTCCCACGGAGGGGACTATGCAGACCTGTATTTCGAATACACGACATACAACGATCTGCTGCTTCGGGACGGCGAAGTCTCTTCTGGAGGCTTTCACATAGATTTCGGGATGGGCGTACGCGTACTGAACGGAGAAAAGACCGGATATGCCTATTCTGAAAATACCGGGATGAAAGACATGCTTGCAGCGGCAAGGGCAGCGGCAATGATATCAGGCGGACAGGCTTCCGGTACCGGAAGAAAGGGGGCGCCGGCATTCGGGAAATGTATGCAGCAGCCCATACCGGCTCTCACAGGAGGAGGATACTATCCGGCTGAACTCAACTGGAGGGATGCCGGTACAGCAGGATATCTTCCCTTCCTGAAGGATATTGAACAGAAGATTCTGTCGAAAGACAGCCGTACGGCAAAAGTAACGGCAAGACTGTCCGCATCACAGAGCGACATACTCATGTTCAACTCCTCCGGCGAGATGACATGCGACATCAGGCCTCTCGGAAGCATATCGGCATCTGCCATATTCTCCTGCAATGGCCGGAACGAAAACAAGTCTGTATCAAGAAGTTTCCGCAGAGGGCCTGAAATGGTCACAGTAGAGACAGCCGAAGAGATGGCGGAAGAAGCGACATCCGGGATAGACGCAAGATTTGAGGCAAGACGTCCCAAAGGAGGCAGCATGCCCGTGATAATGGGGGCCGGAGCCTCCGGAATACTGCTGCACGAAGCCATGGGACACTCGTTCGAAGCGGACTTCAACAGGAAAGGCCAGTCAATATTTTCAGGGAAGGAAGGGCAACGGATATGCCACGAAGACATAAATATCGTAGACGACGGGACTGTCCAGTACAACCGCGGGGCATGTAATTTCGACGATGAAGGCATCCCGGGGCAAAAGACATACATGGTAAGGGAGGGAGTACTGAACTCATATCTCCATGACCGGATCAGCGCCAGATGGTACGGGATCTCCCCTACCGGGAACGGGCGGAGAGAATCATTCAGGTTCAATCCCATACCGAGGATGAGGGCAACATATATGGAAAACGGTAAGGCTACCGCGGACGATATCATCAGTTCCGTAAAAAAAGGCATCTATGTCGATGAATTTTCAAACGGGCAGGTAAAAATCGGCGAGGGAGACTTCACTTTCTATGTCAAAAGCGGCATGATGATAGAAAACGGCAGGCTGACAGCCCCGGTAAAGGACATCAACATCATAGGGAACGGCCCCCAGGCCCTGGCAGACATTGTTGCCGTAGGCAACGACCTGCGTATAGACAACGGTACATGGACATGCGGGAAAGATCAGAGCGTTGCAGTAAGTTGCGGCATTCCGACCGTACTCATCAGACGCCTTACCGTGGGAGGTGAATAAGCAGAAGATATGGCTATGACAGACAAGACGGAACGGCCGGACAAATACAGTACCGGGACAGAAGACGGCCTGATAACCGGACAGGAAAAGGCTGCCGCACAGCGGTGTATGGAAAAGGCTCTCGCCAAAGGCGCTTCACAGGTCAGGATATCGCTGAACAAGAGCGTGCTTGACTCTTATTCCGTACTTAACGGAGAACTTGACAAAGTGATGCATTCTGCGGACAGGGCCATCTCCCTGTATCTGTTTTATGAAGGAAGATACGGGACATTCTCCACCAACATGCTGGATGACACCAATCTTGACGGCTTTGTGTCCAGGGCCATGGAAACGGCAAGGATACTTGCACCGGACAAGTTCAGGAGGCTTCCTGATGTCAGCCGTACGGCAAAAGACGCCATAACAGGGAAAGAAGCCGGACTGTACGACGGACAATATGCCATGCTCTCCGCGGAAGACAGGCTCAAGACAGCCCTGTCCGGCCCGATATACGGAGATTCCCGCAAGACGGAGGAGACTTTCCCGGACAGTGGCATGGACATGCCTGCAACTGATAAAAAATTCAGCATGGTCTCTGAAGAATTCGAATACTCCGACTCTTTGGATGACAACTATACCATAGACTCTCAGGGATTCTGCGGAAGACATATCGAGACATCTTTTTCATGCTGCTCGGAAATCACCGTGGCGGACATGGACGGCAACAGGTTCAGCGGTTACTGGTGGGACTACTCCCCTTTTTCCGGACATATCGGCATATCAGGATGTTCAGAGGAAGCCCTGCGGAGAGCGGCGGCACAGATCGGGCCTGTACGCATCAAAGGGGGAAAATATACCATGGTCGTGGACAGATGCGTCTCCTCAAGGCTTGTAGCCCCGCTGTTTTCTGCCCTCAACACCCTTTCCATACAGCAGAAGAACTCTTTTCTGGACGGGAGTATCGGCAGGAAAGTGCTGTCAGACAGACTGACAATCATGGATATGGCAAGGACACCCGGCAAGCCCGGAAGCAGGCTGTATGACTCGGAAGGTGTCGCCACATCGGACTCCCCGGTCATACTCGGAGGAAAGGTCATGGAATATTTTACAACCACATGGATGTCCGGGAAGACCGGCATGCCGGCCACAACTGAGGGCATATCCAGACCGGTGCTGTCACCATGCATGCCTGAAAGAGAATCCTGCCGGAATAAAGACGCCTTTTGCGATTCACATGAAAAAGAAATATCTTTGCATGCCATCCTGAATCTCTGCGGTGACGGGATCTATGTCTGCGGATTCAATGGAGGCAACTGCAACCCGGTGACGGGGGATTTTTCATATGGTGCCGAAGGCTTTTTCTTCAGGGGCGGCAAGATTGTCTCTCCTGTCAGGGAGATGCTGGTAACAGGCAATATGGTCACATTGTGGAACAATCTTCTTGCAGCAGGTTCTGATGCGAGGGAATGCTCAAGATGGCAGATTCCTACGCTGGCATTCAAGGATGTGGATTTCAGCGCGTAAATGTCCCTGACAGGGATACTGTAAATGAAAACGGATTTTAATGGATACAGACGATGAAAATCGAAAGCAAAAAAGTAGTCGGGCTCTGCTATGAGCTTGAAGTAGACGGAGAAATAGTCGACAGGACAACTAAAGAGAAGCCGCTGGACTATATACACGGGACAAAATCCCTTCTCGACAAATTTGAAGAGAACATTGCCGGACTTGAGCCAGGCAGCAGGTTCAAGTTTACACTCACACCGGAAGAAGGATATGGAGAAGTGGATCCGGACAGAATCATAGACCTTCCAAAAGAAGCATTCGAAGTAAACGGGGTGCTTCAGGAGAGCCTGCTCGTCCCGGGTACCGTCATACCGCTTGTCAACGGCAATGGAGGCATAGTCCCCGGCAAGGTGCTTGAAGTGAATGAGAAGACTGTCAAGATGGATCTTAACTCCCCTATGGCAGGAAAAACGCTCAATTTCTCAGGGGAAATACTTACTGTCCGCGACGCCACTGAAAAAGAACTCAGGGAAGGTCTTCATGGAGAATATATTCACAGTAACTGCGACGGCGGATGCTGCGGTGGACATGGCGAGGGCCACGGACACGGTGACGGCGGATGCTGCGGTGGACACGGCGAGGGCCACGGACACGGTGACGGCGGATGCTGCGGAAAATAATTCCCGACAGCAATGTGGCTTGCGCTCGCATTCATATCTGCTGCCCTTCTGGGGCTGTATGACACGTCCAAGAAATCGGCACTGAAAGACAACGCAGTTCTTCCGGTGCTGTTTTTCAATACGCTGTTTGCAACAATCATCTTCTCTCCGTTCATCATCAGTTCCATATCCGGAGCCGGATGGTTCAGCGGCAGCATACTCGACAGTTCACCATACGCAGGACATCCTGAAACATCAGGAAGCGGGACAGGCTCCTTAATGCATGCCCATCTGCTCGTCATCATCAAGTCGCTGATTGTACTTGCATCATGGATTTTCGGGTATTTCGGCATAAAGCATCTCCCGATTACCATCGTCGGGCCGATAAACGCGACAAGACCTGTACTCGTGCTCATCGGGGCCATGCTCATCTTCGGGGAGCGGCTCAACGGACTGCAGTGGACAGGTGTGATACTCTCGATGATATCACTGTATATGCTGAGCATATCAAGCAAAAAGGAACAGGTGGATTTCGTCCATAACAGATGGATATGGTCCGTAGCGGCTGCAGCCGTCATCGGGGCAGTCAGCGGGCTGTATGACAAATACATCATGAAGGAGTTAAGCCCTATGTTCGTACAGGGATGGTACAATCTATACCAGTGCGTCATAATGGCTGTCATCTGCGCCATCCTGTGGTACCCTAACAGAAAACACACCACCCCATTACATTGGAGCTGGGCGATTCCGCTCATATCCATTTTCATATCTGCTGCAGACTTTGCCTATTTTTCGGCACTCAACCAGCCAGATGCCATGATATCTGTCGTGTCCCTGATCAGAAGGGGTTCGGTCATAGTATCATTCGCATGCGGCATCATCATTTTCAAAGAGAAGAACCTGAGGGCAAAGGCACTCGATCTGCTGCTCATCATCATTGGTATGGTATTCATATATTTTGGCTCCAGATAGACCTCTGACAATGGACAAGGAAACATCATGCCCACATACACAGTCTCCCGCCGATATTGCTGACGGGACAGCCGTTGTCATCCTCAACTGGAACGGACGGGATTTCCTCGAGAAATTTCTTCCGCCTCTGCTGTCCTCCATCGGATATTTCAATGCCTGCCACGGCAAAGTTCTGGGCATGGCGGAAGTCATAGTCGCAGACAATGCGTCTACTGACGGCTCAATGGAGATGATGAAAGAAAAATTCCCGCAGGTCAGGACTATGGCATTTGACCGGAACTACGGGTTTACAGGAGGATATAACAAGGCATTCAAGAAGATACAGTGCAAATATTTCCTTCTCATCAATTCTGACATAGAAGTGCCACGGGACTGGCTGGTACCGCTTGTCAAATGGATGGAACAGGACCAGGCCTGCGGAATATGCTCACCGAAACTGCATTCATGGCAGGACAGGGAGATGTTTGAATATGCCGGTGCGGCTGGAGGATACATCGACAGGCTCGGCTTCCCTTTCTGCCGGGGACGCATGATGAAGAAAACAGAAAGAGACACAGGACAATACGACACTCCTGCAGCAGTATTCTGGGCAACAGGGGCCTGTCTCATGATACGCTCTTCAGTATATCGGGAACTCGGCGGACTCGATGAAAGATTCTTTGCCCATATGGAAGAGATCGACCTCTGCTGGAGAGCCCAGCTGGCCGGATGGAAGATAATGGTCATTCCGGACTCTGTAGTCTATCATATCGGCGGAGGCACCCTCCCCCAGAACTCCCCATGGAAACTGTATCTCAACTTCAGGAACAACCTGATGATGCTCGACAACAATCTGGCAAAGACATATGCGCTTGAGGCATCCGGAAGAAAAGGCATGGCTGGCAATATCTCCCGTGAGGACATATTGAAACTGTCAGATAAAGCCGCAGGAAAAGCAAGACGGACAATCACCTTCAGGATGCTCCTGGACGGATGTGCTGCAGCAATATACCTGATGACTTTCAGAATACAGTATTTCAAGGCTGTTGTAAAGGGCCACAGAGACTTCAGGGAAATGCGTAAAGGCACAGGGGCATCAGAAACTGCTGAGTTTCTTGTAAGGCGGATAACAGACGGGAAAGACAATGAAATCCACGGTTTCTTCGACGGTCTGATGATACCACGGGCCTTGCTGGGCATGAAGATATTCCGATAAGACAGGAGGAGGCCGGACAGGCGGGACAGCCCCGGCGACAACACATTGCAAGCAATCATATAACACAATAATATGGCAAGTTATCTGCAGATAGAAAACATATCCAAGTCATACGGGCCGAAAATCCTTTTCGAACATATCGGATTCAATATCAACGAAGGGGACAAGATTGCACTGATAGCCCCAAACGGTACAGGCAAGACATCGCTCCTGAAAATCCTTGCCGGAGAAGACAAGTCGGACTCCGGCGGGAAAATAGTCTTCCTGAAAGACATAAGGATAGCATTTCTTCAGCAGGAATACGACTTCGATCCTGAAAAAAGCGTCTTTGACCAGATAATGTCCCACAGCACAAGGTTCACATCGCATCTTGACCAGGAACATCTCTGGGAATACGAAAGGAGGGTGAAGCAGCACCTGACAAATTTCAGGCTGACAGACTTCAGCCAGAAAATGAAAGAACTCTCCGGAGGAGAAGTCAAAAGAGCCGCAATAGCCGAAATGCTGGCGACAGAGGCGGATTTCTATATAATGGACGAGCCGACCAACCATCTCGACATCGATGCCATAGAGTTCCTGGAGAACTTCCTTTCCAGGTCAAGATGTACGCTTCTGATGGTGACACACGACAGATATTTTCTCGACAGAGTATGCAATACTGTCATGGAACTGGACCATGGCGCCCTCTACGTCTATAAGGGGAACTATGCCAATTTCCTTGAGAAACGCTCAGAACGCATCGCAAACTGGAACGCCGAGACAGACAAGGTGAGGAACATCTTCAGGAGAGAACTTGAATGGATGCGCAGCACTCCACAGGCCCGCACAGGTAAAGCCAGACACAGGATTGACGCATTCCATGAACTCAAGGACAGGGCTTTCCAGACCCGGAATGAAAAACAGGTCTCCATGGCAGAACTTTCAGGGAGCACACGGCTCGGCACGAAAATCATAGACTGCAAGGATGTCTCCTTTTTCTATGGTGACAAATGCTATCTGAGCCACTTTTCATACAATTTCCAGAGATACGAAAAAGTAGGGATAACAGGGGGCAACGGAGCAGGGAAAAGCACATTTGTCAACCTGCTTACAGGCAATTACACCCCGGAGATGGTTGCCACTGACCCTGCGTCATACTATGGAGCAGACGGCAAGACCCCGCTGAATCCAGGACAGGGGCTGCTGACAGGAAAGATTGAGCGGGGAGAATCACTGAAGATAGGATATTACCGGCAGAAAGGCATCACTTTCAACCCGGAAGACACTGTGCTCGACATTGTAAACGACACACGCCTGCTCGGAAGATTCCTCTTCCCGCATGACATGCTCCACAACAAGGTCGAAAAGTTGAGCGGAGGAGAGAAACGCAGGCTGTACCTGCTGACCATTCTGATGCAACAGCCCAATATGCTTGTCATGGATGAACCGACCAACGACCTTGATATCGTCACCCTGAACATACTTGAAGAATACCTTAAGGAATTCAACGGGACACTTGTCATCATCTCCCACGACAGACATTTCCTCGACAGGCTTGCAGACCATCTGTTCGTATTCTGCGGAGATGGCGTGGTAAAGGACTTCACCGGGATATACAGCCAGTACAGGGAATTCATAAAGGAGCAAGCCGGGCGCCCTGCAGCAAAGGAGGGGACAAAGGCATCCTCACCGGCAAAAAAAGAGACGGGACGAAGAGAAGATAACGCCAAAAAGAAACTCACATACGAGGAACAGAAGGAACTGGAACAGACCGAAAAAGACCTTGAAAGCCTCAACAATGAAAAGGAAACCCTGGAAAACAGTCTCAACAGCGGGACACTCTCATATGAAGAACTTCAGAAAGCATCTGCACGCATAGGGGAAATCATGGCCCTGATAGATGAAAAAGAGACCAGATGGCTCGAACTTTCATGCTGAGATATTGTCAATCAGATACATATTCATTAAATTCGCTGAACCTACAACAAGTCTATAAAATAAAACGAACGGATAATGCTGAAAAAAACCAGAATCGCCCTTGCCGTCATCTTTTTTGCCGCCATTACACTCCTGTTCCTGGACTTCACAGGTACAATACACCGGTGGATGCGATGGATGGCAAAAATCCAGTTCCTTCCGGCCGTCCTGGCACTGAACTTCGGTGTTGTAATCGCCCTTGCCGCCCTGACGCTCATCTTCGGAAGAGTATATTGCTCAGTGATATGTCCTCTCGGCGTGTTCCAGGATATCATATCGTGGATTAATGGGAAAAGGGGGAAAAAGAACAGGATGAGATTCTCGTACTCCCCGGCAAAAAACTGGCTGAGGTACGGAGTGCTCGTACTGTTCATCATTGCATTGGCGGCAGGAGCCGCCTCGCTTGCTGCACTGATTGCACCCTACAGTGCATACGGACGCATTGCCTCCAGCCTGTTTGCCCCGCTCTGGAAATGGGGGAACAACATCCTCGCATATTTTGCTGAAAGACTTGACTCCTACGCTTTCTACAGTACGGAAGTCTGGTCCGGCAGCCTCTCCGCCTTCATTGTTGCCATCGTGACATGCATTATCCTTTTTACTCTGGCCTGGAAGAACGGGCGGACCTGGTGCAACACCATATGTCCTGTGGGGACTGTACTTGGATTCCTGTCAAGGTTTTCATTACTGAAAGTCAGGATTGATGCGGACAAATGCAAAGAATGCAGCCTGTGCACAAGACAGTGCAAGGCATCCTGTATCGACTGGAAAAACCACAGCATAGACTATAGCCGCTGCGTGGCATGCTTCGACTGTCTGGATGCCTGCCGCCATGGAGCCATCACCTACACGTGGAGACACGGCAGTGGAACCGTAAGGGCTGCGGCAGAAAAGGAAGACAAGACGATGGAAGCCACGGGTGCATCCAGACGCAACTTCCTGTCAATCACTGCCCTTGCGGCTACTTCAGCGGCACTGTCCGCCCAGGAGAAGAAAGTCGACGGAGGGCTTGCCGTCATCGAGGAAAAGAAAATACCCCGGAGACAGACGAAGATAGTCCCGGCCGGCTCGCTCAGCATCAAGAACTTCTATCAGCATTGTACAGCATGCCAGTTATGCGTGTCAGTATGCCCCAACCAGGTGCTCAGGCCGTCTGCCGGACTGATGACACTGATGCAGCCCGAGATGTCATATGAAAAAGGATATTGCAGGCCAGAATGCACCAGATGCTCGAATGTCTGCCCGTCAGGAGCAATATCCCCGGTAACGGAAGCAGAAAAATCTTCCATCTGTATAGGGCATGCTGTATGGATAAGGGAAAACTGTATCCCGATAACGGACGGACAGAAATGCGGCAACTGTGCGCGTCACTGTCCTGCCGGAGCCATAAGAATGGTGCCGCTTGAGCCTGGCAATCCGGATTCCCTGAGAATACCGGCCGTCAATGAGGAGAGGTGCATCGGCTGCGGAGCATGCGAAAACCTGTGCCCGGCCAGACCGTTCAGCGCAATATATGTCGAAGGGCATCTCGTCCACAGTGAGATATGACGCACATCCTGAATACACCAAGACTATGAATACAAAAGACGACAAGACATACACGGACAGCGGCAAAGAGATGTCGCGCAGGTCATTCTTCAAGACTCTCGGGGCTGCAGGGGCCGCTGCAGGACTGGCTGCATGCGGGTCCGGCAACAGCCGGTCAGCAATGGAAGAAATCCCTTCCGGGCAGATGACCTACAGGACAAACCCTTCTACAGGCGACAAAGTGTCCATCCTTGGCTTCGGAATGATGAGGCTGCCGTCTGTCGGAGGCAGAAGTTCACGAGAAGGCAATGAGGAGATTGATCAGGAGATGGTCAACATGATGGTAGACTATGCCCTGGAGCATGGGGTGAATTATTTCGACACTTCCCCTGCCTATTGCCAGGGGCTGTCGGAACGGGCCACCGGCATTGCATTGTCCAGACATCCGCGTAGCAGTTATCTCATAGCGACCAAACTCTCCAATTTCGCCCCGTCCACATGGAGCAGGGCTGCATCTGTCGGCATGTACCACAATTCACTGAAAGAACTTCAGGTTGACTACATCGACTACATGCTTCTCCACGCCATCGGACAGGGAGGCATGCAGGCCCTGCATGACAGATATCTCGACAACGGGATACTCGACTTTCTTCTCGAGGAAAGGGAGGCGGGACGCATCCGCAACCTTGGCTTCTCATATCATGGCGACATCGAAGTATTCGACTACCTGCTGTCAGAACATGACCGGTACAGATGGGATTTCGTACAGATCCAGCTCAACTATATCGACTGGGAGCATGCCAAGGAAATCAATTCGCGCAATACCAATGCCGAATACCTGTACAATGAACTGTCAAAAAGGAATATCCCGGCCATAATCATGGAGCCTCTTCTCGGTGGAAGGCTGTCCAATGTACCAGATAATATAGTGGCGCAGTTCAAGAGGCGCGAGCCGGAAAAAAGCGTGGCATCGTGGGCATTCAGGTTTGCTGGAAGTTTCCCCGGAGTGCTTACGGTACTCAGCGGCATGACCCGGATGGAACATCTTCAGGACAATATACGGACATACTCCCCTCTCGTCCCGCTCAGCGGCTCCGAATTCTCGTTCCTCGAAGACGCAGCATCGCTGATGATGGAGTTCGATACCATACCATGCAATGACTGCAAATACTGTATGCCATGCCCATACGGCATTGACATACCGGCAGTCCTGCTGCACTACAACAAATGTCTCAATGAAGGAAACATCCCCGCGTCATCCCAGAGCGAGAACTACAGGAAAGCCCGCAGGGCATTTCTGATAGGCTACGACAGGAGCGTGCCCCGTCTGCGTCAGGCAAGCCATTGCATAGGATGCAACCAATGCTCCCCGCATTGTCCACAAGGAATCGACATACCCAAGGAACTGCACAGGATAGACGCCTTTGTTGAAAGGCTCAAAAGAAATGGTCAATAAGCCCAGTTGGCCAGAAATTTCAGCGGATTCCTCCCTTTGATGGCCTTGTTGTAGGCCGTCCGGTTGAATTCATAATACCGTGCCGGCTTATGTGCCACCCGGGTCTCTTTCTTGTCTGTCGGAATGACAAAGCCTGATGACAATACCTTTTTTCTGAAATTCCTGTTGTCGATACTGATACCCAGAACAGCGCTGAAAAGGTTCTGGAGTTGTCTGACAGTGAATCTTCTTGGCAGGAGTTCAAATGCCACCGGGGTATAACGCATATACTTAGCGTATTTTTGCCCCATATGGAGGCACTCTCCGGAAATGACATGAAATACATCCATAAAAATATAGCCTCCAGCACTTTTCAGCGATGGAGGCTATAAAAAGACTATTGCAATATTCCGAATCCGGCCACTCCGTAAGTACTTTCATCACTTGTCCTCAGCGGTGTCAGTTTTATATACCTGAATGTCAACGGACCGCTGAATGAAACATCCTGCCGGACAGGGTTGTTCACTATATTCTCGAACATCTTGTCAGAGAAGACCGTCTGCCATTGTGTCCCGTCAGGACTCACGGCCAGGCTGTAAGTGATTATGCAGCCGTCCGCCCCTTTTTTCTTCGGCCGGTAGAAAAAGCCTCTGGCCTGAGTGTCTTTCCCGAGGTCAAGGACGAGAGGCTCCCCGGCCGCAAATATTTCACCTGAGTCATCCGGCTCATCCCAGCCTTCGGTCTCTCCCATGATTTCGTCCAGATACAGGCCGAACCCGTTGATGAGGGGACAGGCATAAGACTTTTCTATATTTATGCGGACGGCATCTGTAGTGAGCCTGTCAGCAAGGAGAATACGCTTATATCCGACAGTAGTCCCTTCCGCTGCCCTCACCCAGTTGCCTTCGGGGTCTTTTACATCTATACTGAAAGCCGCTATCCTCTGCCCGAGAGGGATGTACTCCTGAAGCAATATCCTGTTGAAAGTCTTGACACCATCCAGGTTGACAACAACAGACGCCTCCGTAACCCCGTCATCAGTACACCAGTACGAGTCATAGTCTCCATCGAGGATATTGGAGGCTGAAAACCTTTTTCGGCCACCTCTCACTGATGACGCTTCAGCGACAGCCCCGTCAGCCATGTCAGAGGCAAATATCTTGTCAAGGGCAGAGCGGAACTCCATGAGCCTGAGCGAATCTATGCTGTGGATAAGCCCTCTTTTGTCCGGAGGTACATTCAGGAGCAGAAGAGAATTTCTCCCGACACTGGCATAATATATCCCCAGAAGGTCAGACACAGATTTCACCTTGTCATTCTCGGAGTCCTTGTAGAACCAGCCCGGCCGGATGGAGACATCGGCCTCGCCAGGCACCCACGCCTCTCCATGTACATTCCCGCAGTTGAGAGTATCCTGAGCAGGGGATTTTCCCGGGGCAAAGCCGGCAGTGTCCAGAGTAGACCAGCAGGTCTTGCCTGCATATCCCGCCTCATTGCCTATCCAACGGCATCCGGGACCTATATCACTGAATATCACAGCATCCGGCTGATGTTTATACACAGTCTCATGGTAGAGGTTCCAGTCGTAGACCTGTCTCTTCCCGTTCGGGCCCTCACCGCAGGCCCCGTCAAACCACTGTTCGAATACAGGGCCATAGTTTCCGAGTGCACTTTCGAGCGTCTGACGGAAAACCTCGTTATACTCATCACTCCCGTATGCCGGATCGTTCCTGTCCCATGGTGATATGTATACCCCGAATTTCAATCCGTATTCCCTGCAGGCCTCGGAGAGTTCCTTGAGGACATCACCTTTGCCGTCTTTCCAGGAACTCTGGGCAACAGTGTGCCGGCTCACCGGATTGGGCCAGAGGCAGAACCCGTCATGATGCTTGGCAGTAATGATGATTCCTTTCATACCCGCAGCCTTGGCTATCGAAGCCCATTGTCTGCAGTCCATTCCAGAGGGATTGAACAGGTCAGCACTTTCCTGCCCTGTTCCCCATTCGGCACTTGTAAACGTGTTCGGTCCGAAATGGCAGAACATGTTGGTCTCCATCTTCTGCCACTCGACCTGAGCCGGGGATGGCAGGACACCGTAAGGGGCCGGTGCGTCAGTACCACAGGAAACCATGGCTGTCCCGCAGACCGCTGCACTCAGCAACGCAGTTAAAAATGATGTTTTCAGCGACATATCTAGTTGGTTTTGTATCTGTAAACTGATGCCTTTGAAGCCGGCATGACCGTACGGGGAACAATTGTGAAGCCGAAACTGTAGTCCCGGTCACTCCATAGTGTCCTGCTTTCCTCAGGACGGGCGCCCCAACTGTCATATCCGCCCACACCGCTCTGGCACAAATCTATACATAATTCCACATAATCCCTCGGGACGATGTCATTTATATGATGCTGCCGGCGGAGTACATTTCTTGCCTGGGCCGGGTCTTTTACCGCGTCAGGGTCGAAATTGTACCACTGGTAATCATGCCGGACGGCTTCTTCCGAGTCGAAGTCCTCGATGCTGTTGCGCAGAGCATTGAATTCCATCAGGCTGTCGGCGACGAACGTGAGGCCTCCGATCTCAATCCATCTGCATCCGGTATGATGGCCGCATTCCTGAGGCCTGACATAAGGGACATATTCCGCTTCGGCAGATGAGGAATACAGGCCTGCCCTTGCCGACGAGTTCCGGTCAATATAGTTCTCCCATGGCCCCCTGCCGAAATACCTGAATGCATCAGCAGATGCCGGAAGCCTCATCCGCAGCCCTATACGCGGGATATCGAGAGGAGCAGCACCTGTGCTGACACCCTTGAAAGAGGCGGCCACATTGACTATCCCGTCAGGATGTACAGTGTAGACCACATTGTAGGCATAGCCACCGTCTATGGCATAGGCTACATCCAGGACAGCCTTGCCGTCTTCAATCCAGGCCTTGGCAGAAGCATTGTACTCCCGGCTCGCCGTCTTCCACATCTGTGCCCTCAGCGGCATTCCGTTGCCATAGTCGTTGTCGTTAGGCGCCCTCCAGAAAGAAGGTCTGAGGCCGAAACAGTCCTTGAACATCTCCTGACCGCCAGTCTTATAGGAAGACACTGCTCCGGTATTCTTGTCAAAGACAAACTCCACCAACGGGGAGACGATTGTTATACTGCCCTCATCTTCATTGATGCGGCACTGCTGTCTGCTGTCGTCATAGGCATATACGGCACGGACGGCTTTCTTAAGCAGATACTGCTCTGAAGCCACTGTTGAACCTGCTGCAAGAAGAGGCCTGCCGTCGATATCCACGACATCGAAATTGATGTACCAGTCCTTGTCCGATGACATCCTCGGGTATGGCACTGAGATTGTCTCCCGCTGCTGAGGCCCTGCAGACAGACGTATACTGCCTTTACGGACAGTCTTTCCGTCAGCCTGTATTGCATATCTCACCTCATGGCCGGTAAGGCCGGTAAAATAGAATCTGTTGAAAACACTGAATATGCCATCTTCCAGATTTTCCGGAGTGATAGATATGTCCTGATAGACATGCTTTACCTCCTCAAGGGCAGGATGCGGAAGCCTGTCAGGCCCGACAAGCCCGTTACAGCAGAAATTTCCGTCGCTCGGCATGTCTGTCCCGTAGTCACCGCCATATTTCCAGTAGAGAGTCCCGTTGCTGTCCTCTGCCGCCATGCCCTGGTCTACCCAGTCCCAGATGAAGCCGCCCTGAAGGTTCGGATATTGATATATGTATTTCCACTGCAGGTCAAGAGAACCTGTCGAGTTGCCCATGCTATGGGCGTATTCTGACGGGCATACGGGCTTGGTGCACCCTTCGTCCCCCATCCTGTGGAACCATTCGGCGCCAGGGTATTGAGGCACAAACATGTCCGTATTCCACTCGAGGATAGCCCGCTCGTAGCATACAGGACGGTTCATGCCGTTCTGTTCCAGAGATTTAACGTCTTCATAGCAGCGGTAGAAGTTGTATCCGTTGCCGCCTTCATTTCCAAGGGAAAGAATCGTTACACACGGATAGTTGCGCGTCCTCATGTACATGTTCATCACCCTGTCCCTGTGGGCGCTGTACCATTCCGGAGTATTTCCGAGTGTTTTCTCAAGGCTGTATCCCATTCCATGCGATTCCACATTGGCCTCCGAATACACATAGAACCCGAGGCTGTCGCACAATTCATAAAAGAAGCGCGGCAGAGGATAGTGACAGGTCCTGATAGCATTGATATTGCTCTGGCGCATCAGGGAAAGATCGCGGAGCAATTCTTCTCTGGTAATATAATGTCCGGTATACGGATTGTGCTCATGCATGTTCACTCCCTTGAACTTCACCGGTTCTCCGTTGACCAGCAGCACCTTCCACTGGCGTCCGGGGACATTGTTGCCTTCCGTCCAGTCCTCTATCGAAAACTTCCTGAACCCGACATTGAATCTGGTATACTCACCGTCCACGCACATAATAAGCCTGTAAAGGTCAGGGTGTTCCGCTGACCACTTGCATACCTGGGGTATTGTGTCAGTAAACTCCCTGTATTCCGATACGGCACCTTCCCCCGATGACACTTCCGCCCCGGACTTGTCCTCCAGCCTGTAGGAAAAATCGACAGGGGTCTCGGATGCAGTCTTTACCCTGAGGGAAAACACTCCGTCCGTAAGACTGTCATCAAGGGTAGAGACCACTTCAAAGTCAAATCCGGCCGCACCAGTTTCCGTAGACAGGTACACATCCCGTTCAATGCCGCTGATACGCCAGAAATCCATACACTCCAGATATGAGCCGGTACTCCATCTCAATGCCTTGATAACAAGGCTGTTCTCGCCGCTGTGCAGATAGGGTGTGATATTGTAGCGCACAAGGTTTTTCGAGTCATTGGCAAATCCGGCCTCTTCCCCGTTGACATACACGTACACCCCGGATTTGGCGCCGCCGATATTCAGGAAGACTTCCCTTCCCGCCCATGATGCAGGCACCTCAAATGTCCTGAAATACACTCCGGCCGGGGTATCCTCAGGCAAGGCCGGCGGGACAGGATTCTTGGTTGCGAACTCGAATTTCTGGTTCACATAGATGGCAGTCCCGAATCCCTGGAGTTCCCAATTGCCGGGCACCTTGATATCATCCCAGGCAGCGGCCTCCAATGCAGATGTTGAAGATATGTCATCGGGAATCTGTGCCTGGGAGTCGAAATACCGGAATTTCCATTGTCCGTTAAGGCTGCGGTAGTATGGGCTGTCTTCAAAAGCCTGATTCCTCGCGGCCTCTTCAGTCGGATAGAAAATCAGTTCAGTACGCTGGGCGTCACCATTTACGGTCGTGATACGCAGGTCTTCCCATAATGGCTGCTGCGCTGATACAGCCAGAGGGAAGGCTGACAATGCGCAGGCAAAAAAGCATTTGCTAAAAGTCATTGTATTGATATTTACAGATATATTTCCAAAATCTGCCCCATCCATACAAAAAAATGCGGTTGCAGACAGGGTGTGTCATAATCATGAGTTAAATCATACAAATTTATGTATAAAAGAACTCATAATAAAATTTTTCACTGCCCGGGCCAATTTCCGGCCATTTTTTACGCTAACCCCAAACTGTCACCGAAAACGAGATTAGCTCGCTTCGCTTCCTTTTCTCGAAGCCCCTCGCCGGGGAGGCACCTTCAAGAAGACCGCTGTCGGGCTGACGCCCTTGTCGCCCTTTCATTTCAAGCCATTGAAAGCAAGCTTTCTGCCTTGAAATGAAAGACCGCCATAGCCTGCGGCTACAGCGGTCTTCTTGAGCGGAAAACGAGATTCGAACTCGCGACCCTCAGCTTGGGAAGCTGATGCTCTACCAACTGAGCTATTTCCGCAATTCAATATTATCATCCCCTCACCGGGAACAGGATTGCAAATATAGTAATTTTTTCAATAAGTCATCCTTCACAAGATAAAATTTTCAAAAATATTACAGATGCCTTAATGCCTCCAGCGGAGCGAAGAAGAACATCCTCGGGCCGGAATATCGCATGATTGTTCTTATTTTCAACCTCATATCCGGCCGGTAGCAATGGATACTGCATCGTCTGCAAGACTTCTTTTCATCTCCGTACGGACACCTGTCCAGCCTGTCATGTGCATAAGCCAGCACTTCTGCACATTCTCCACACAGATTATCCGACCCATGCACGTGCCGGCAATACAATCCCGTCATAAATTCCACCATCCGTTTTTCCTTGCTGATCCTGCCCATACCAGTATCATTTGTCTTTATGCAACCTATGCTCCTCCCGACGGCAAAGGTACTCAGAAACCGGGTGCGGGGCAAATAAAAATGGCCTCAGAGACTTCTGACATTTGGCAGATAGGGAGATATATGCTATCTTCACGACATTATGGGAAAGACCAAATTCGACACCTGTTTTTTCGAGCGATATGCGATGATTTCACTGACTACTCTGCTCGGAGAAAAGTATTCCTGCCTCGTAAATGAAGACAGGCCGGATCTTCAGGCGCCAGACCACTCATTAGGGATAGAGGTCACCAGGGCAATGGAGGAGAACAAATCCGTTGCCGACTCCCTGCTTCTGGAAATGGCGGGGATTATTGACCCTGATGATGACAGTGACGCACAGGATGACTACTCGAGCATTATTGAAAGCGGCTATGCATACGGACTCCGGAACGGGCGTTACATCGGCTCCAAAGAATATGATTACTGGGCACTTGCCATGCCGCTGCGCAGAATCATCGCCAGCAAAGTGAAGAAGGTAAGTTCAGGGTTCTACGGACATTACGCAGACTTCGGACTATACGTTTTCTGCAAGGACCACCTCACAGAAGACGAAGTCGGGCTTACCGTATCCTATACAGCAGGCTTGCAGAAGGATCTCAAGACATGTTTCAGCACACTGTACCTTTCCCTCATTGACAGGCTTTATGTCTGTAAAATGGACAGCATCAATATCTCTCACATGGAAATCACAAGGGACATGTGCCGGCAGTTCTTCCGGAAGGCCCTGGAATGAACGGCCAAGGATGACACTGCCATATTGAGCCGTTCACACTCCAAAGCCTGTATCGGAGTCATCATTTGCTATCACTGTTTTTCTCCAGCCATTGAAGACGCCTCCTGTCAGGCAGATGTCTGATTGAGAAATTCTCAAAACTTGCCTTGAACCCATTGCCGTCCGGACATGCCCCCATTATTCCGACCATGACAGGATGATTGTCTTGCAGCCATGCGTTACGCATCATCGTATACTCTTTATCATCAAAAGAATAAAATATCTCCACAGCATCAAGCCGGCGTACTGCCTTTATCCATACAAACGGGACGGGTTTGTCCAGCGGTATAATACTCCAGTCGCTCGTATGATGCGTCACGACGGCACTGAGGTTATATTTTCCGTCTACGAACTCGATCCCGGCCTTGATGTAATTTTCGTGATCTGTACGCAGCATCAGCCCGGACTGGTCGAATCTGGTCTTGTAATCTCCTGATATTTTCACTTTTACCTCAAACTCCCCACCACGCAGAGTATACAGGAATGGAGCATCATCCACGGTAAATCCATAGTGCGATATACGCCAGTAATCTGTTTGAGGAGTAACATTCATCGACAGCGAATTGCCTTTGATTTCCCATTGTTCTGGCTCGTTGAACCACTGCATTTTCTCCAACGACTGCGCCATACAAGTAAATGATGCCATAATCATCAGGCAACTCAAAAATAATTTGTTCATTTCCATATAACCATTGATTTCAATTACCTTTGCAAAGGTAGAGCATTGCAGTATATTGCACAATGATTATAAATAACCATTTTATCAGCGGAGAATGGATACCATAGACAGACTGAATAAAGAATTTTCCAAACAGGAATTTAATGCCGGCATTCCGTGTGAAGAACTGTTGAACAGATACAGGATTATTGCTTGCAACTATGCCGGGATGGAAAATGCAATTGCGGTATTGAGTGACCTGCGCAGCAATGCCAGTTACATATATTACGGCAGATTTGCACAAATACTTGGAATAGACAAAGACAGGAAAGATGATATCTTGTCTTCAATATGGGAAGAAGAAATCTTCAGGCTCATTCATCCTGATGACCTGACAGCAAAGCACCTACAGGAACTCCGTTTTTTTCATTTCATCAAATGCCAGCCGAAAAAGAAACGCGCAGACTATTATTTGACAAGCAAACTCCGAATGAAAAGCATTATGAACAGTTATATACCCGTATTACATCGGATGTTCTATGTCCCTGTTCCTCATGACAACACTTTGTGGCTTGCTTTGTGCCTTTACAGTCCCTTGTTATTTGATATGCCTTCCAAATGTCTGATAGTCAACTCCACCAATGGGCAGATGACAGAACTGGACAAACAGGATAATACAAAGATACTGTCCGCCAGAGAAAAGCAGGTATTGAACCTCATAGACATGGGCCTGACAAGCAAGGAAATAGCCGAGACACTTTCAATCAGCATAAATACTGTCAGCAGGCACAGACAAGAGATTTTAAGTAATCTCCATGTAAAAAACTCTATTGAAGCCTGTCGGATAGCAAAAGACCTGAAGTTGATTTGATGCCCGGAGATTTCCCGAAGGAATAATTTTGACCAACCGATTCTGCCATATCGTAGTTAGTATTCAGCCCAGTTCTGGATGGCATTCCGGCTTACTCCGTTCAGCAGTTTGCCCTCCTGCCATTCCAGGTCGGGATATGCTTTCCTCAATTCTTTCACGCTATTGCTTATCCCGCTTCCGCCGGATGTGACAAACGGAACGAGTGTCTTGCCTTTCAGGTCATGGCTCTCGATGAATGTGTTGATGATTCGTGGAGCCTGGTCCCACCAGATGGGGTAGCCGATGAAGATGACATCGTAGGTAGTGACATCCAGTTTCGTATCTTTCAATGCCGGACGTGCCTGCGGGTCGTTCATTTCCAGCGAACTGCGCGACTGCCTGTCGTTCCAGTCGAGGTCATCGGAAGTGTAGGCATGCTGCGGAACAATCTCGTACAAGGTGCCGCCTGTAACGTCCGCAATCGTCCGGGCTGCTTCGGCTGTTGTACCGGTAGCGGAAAAATACACGACTAATGGTTTGTTTTCGGTTTGCATATTACTGTCTCCTTTGTCTTGAGCGCAGGCGGCAAAACTCATAGTCATTACCACCGCCAATGTCAACATAATCCTGTTCATAAATCAGTTATTTTAATAATGTCACTTGGCATATTCCTCTTTGATGATGCGCAACGCCTTGATAGCGGCAGGGAAGCCGATGTAAGGCAGGCACTGGATGACGGCTGCGGTCAATGTTTCGGGCGAGTTGCCGGCGTTGATGTTGCCATGATAGTGCGAATGTAACTGGCTTTCGGCTTCCAGGGTGGTCAATACGCAGTAGCCCAACAACTCGCGCGTCTGCAAGTCGAGTGCGCCACGGCTGTAGATATCGCCGAAGAAATAGTCCGTGAGGAACTGCTCCACATCCTTGCCCATGTCGCCGGGCAGACCTTCCATCACCGATGCGATGCCGCCAGGATATTGCTTGTCCTGAATGGCCTTGCCCATCTCGTGGCGTGTTTCCTCCGTCACCGTACCCTGCTTTTCCAACGGCAGGCTGATGCCACGCTCCTTGAACACTTCGTTCAGCGTGCCCACTGCATTCAGCATCTTGGGGAAGCCGATAAACGGTGCGGTGAGATA
>JADILX010000036.1 GCA_017695025.1 Candidatus Cryptobacteroides excrementavium | reverse complement strand
GACGTCGCTGAAGGATTCGTACAAGTTTTAGGCGCGCCTAAAACTTGTACGAATCCTTCAGCGACGTCGTCTTGTTGAACACGAAATGCCCCGGGACACTGTCCGGATCCTTGAAGAAATACCCCGTACGCTCAAACTGTACCGCTATTCCCGAATTGTCCTCAAGCAATGCCGGCTCGGCATAACCTTTTGCAACAACCAAAGAATCAGGATTGAGATAGTCCTTATAGTCCTTCCCTTCCGGTATCGAATTCATCTGCGGCTCCGTGAAGAGTTTGTCATAGAGACGCAGTTCCACTTCTTCCGCATGCTGCACAGACACCCAATGGATTGTCCCCTTGACTGAGCGCCACTCTCCTGCCCCCGGCTTGGAAGACGGATCATAGGTACATCTTATCTCAGTGATATTCCCTTCTGCATCCTTTACGACCTCCTGACACTTGATGATATAGGTATATTTAAGCCTTACCTCACCGTCTGGTTTCAGTCTGAAATACTTCTTCGGAGGCTCCTCCATGAAGTCCGCCCTCTCGATGTAGACCTCACCGGTAAAAGGCACCTTGCGGGAAGGGCCGTCCGGTGCAGCAGGATTGAGAGGGGCATCGAACCACTCCACCTTGCCAGGCTCCCAGTTGACAATCTTCACCTTTACCGGATCCTGCACCACCATATACCTGTTCGAACGCTCGTTCAGATCCTGACGCACGCACCACTCCATTAACTGGAGGTCGATCAACTGCTCCCGCTTGGCAACACCGACCTTCTCGGCAAACATCCTTACAGACTCTGGAGTATAGCCCCTTCTCCTGATACCGCAGATGGTAGGCATGCGCGGGTCATCCCACCCGCTCACATAATGGTTCTTCACAAGTTCAAGCAGTTTCCTCTTGCTCATCACCGTATACGTAAGATTGAGTCTTGCAAACTCATACTGATGGGACGGGAATATACCGAGTTTTTCTATGAACCAGTCATACAGAGGCCGGTGCACATCAAACTCGAGGGTACAGATAGAATGCGTGATATGCTCTATACTGTCGCACTGGCCATGGGCAAAGTCATACATCGGGTATATGCACCACTTGTCCCCGGTACGGTGATGGTCTGCATGGATAATCCTGTACATCAGCGGGTCACGGAAAAGCATGTTCGGATGGGCCATGTCAATCTTTGCCCTGAGCACCTTTTCCCCGTCAGCGTATTTTCCGGCCCTCATCTCACGGAACAGCCTCAGGTTCTCCTCTACCGTACGGTTCCTGTATGGACTTTCCACGCCCGGGGTCTGAACGGTACCGCGTCCGGCACGGATTTCTTCCTGGGTCTGGTCATCCACATACGCCAGTCCCTTCATTATCAGATCCTCGGCCCACTGGTACAGTTGCTCGAAATAGTCAGAGGCATACCTCTCGTTCTCCCACTCGAAACCGAGCCATTTGATGTCCTCCTTGATAGAGTCGACATACTCTGTATCCTCCTTTACCGGATTGGTGTCATCGAAACGGAGGTTGGTCTTGCCGCCATATTTCTTTGCAAGCCCGAAATTCAGGCATATACTCTTGGCATGACCTATATGAAGATAGCCGTTCGGCTCCGGAGGGAACCTTGTCATGATGCTTTCACATTTACCTGATGCGAGATCTGACTCTATGATCTCCTCGAGAAAGTTCTTGGTCCCGCTGGACTCATTCTTCATCTCTTCCATATATGAATGTTTTGTTGTCTGAAACAGAAATCCGGACACTCCGGTAACAGTCTGCAAATATAGCACATTTGGGACAAAAGAACGGAAAAAGTTTGTAATTTAGCAACCGGCACCGGACTCAGGATTCAGGGTATCTTCACACAAGGCGCCCATAAATCCCGGCCGCAAAAGGACAGAATAGAATAATACACTCACAATCATGCATATAGGAATAGCAGGAAACATAGGGAGCGGAAAGACGACACTTACACGGATGCTTTCCGGACATTACGGCTGGACACCGAAATACGAGGCTGTCACCTACAATCCGTACATCGAAGACTATTACAGCGACATAAAACGGTGGTCGTTCAACATGGAGGTATATTTCCTCACGCAACGATTCAAGGATGTACTTGCCATTGCAAAATCAGAGGACACAATAATACAGGACCGCACGATACTCGAAGGAGTGTATATATTCACGGCGAACAACAGGGACATGGGCAACATATCCGAAAGGGATTTCGCCACATACATGGATCTTTTCGAGGCAATGATGTCCATAGTGAAACTCCCTGATCTGCTCATCTATCTCAAATCCTCCATCCCTCATCTCGTGGGACAGATACAGAAGCGCGGACGCGAATACGAAAAAGGCATCAGCATAGAATACCTGACCGGTCTGAACGAACGCTATGAGAAATGGATAGCGGAATATAAAGGCGAAGTCCTCACCATAGATGCTGACAATCTGGACTTCGAAAAACGTCCGGAGGACTTCTCCGCCATCACCGACATGATTGACGCCCGTCTCTACGGCCTGTTCTGACAAGACTGCCCACAGACAACAGCATCCGGCACAAGACTGTACCGGATGCTGTAAACTCTATCATGGCTCTGCTTCTGGAAATTTTAACTATATGTCACCATATAGAAAATCCTTCTTATTGCATAAATCGAGTTTCAGAATTCAAATCCTACTTTTATACAGAGAGAGCCACAATAGTCCCAGCCGGTATCTGCAGAGAGAGCAAGAAAATGAAGATATAAATTTCAGAACAACAGTCCTTTATTTTTCGTCGGGGGCATAAAGATACTGAGTCAGCGGGGAAGGATACTCGCAGTAGTCCTCAGGAGAGAAGAATCTGGCGAGTTCTATGGAGGCATTCTCTACCGAGTCCGAAGTATGGACTATGTTTTCCTGGGCACTCAGGGCATAATCGCCGCGGATAGTTCCCGGAACTGCATTGCGGGCATTCGTAGAGCCGGCCATGGCCCTTACGACCTTGACTGCCTCAAAGCCTTCCCAGCAGCACAATATCACTGGTGCCGCCATCATGCCGCTGCACAGCCACGGGAAGAAAGGCTTGTCTTTCAGATGGGCATAATGCTCATCCAGAATAGTCTGGTCGAGTTGCTTCATCTTCATTGCCACCAGTTTCAGGCCGCGTTTCTCAAACCTTGAGATGACCTCCCCGACAAGCCCGCGCTGAAGAGCGCCAGGCTTCAATATTACCAATGTCCTTTCCATAACTGATATTTTTATATACGGCAAGCCCCTTTCCGGAAGACACGACTCAGGGAAAGGGACTCTGCATCAAAGATTTATTTAATAAACTGTTCTCTGAGTTGCTCTATTTTGGCATCTGCGGATGCGCCTCTTGCGCCGAAATAGAACTTGATCTTCGGCTCGGTTCCTGACGGACGTACAGACACCACATCACCCTCAGAAGTAAAGAACTGGAGGACGTTGGACTTAGGCAGGCCTGTCTCTTCAGGCTTGTTGTAGTCAACGACTTTAGTCACAGGGACACCTGCAAGGGCGGCAGGAGGATTGGACCTGAGACCGGACATGATAGCGGCAATCTCTTCGACGCCGGACTTTCCTTTACGGACGAGGGAGACAAGCCCTTCCTTGTAATATCCGAACTCCGCGTAGATGTCCTGAAGCAACTGGTAGAGAGTCTTGCCCTGGTCAGCAGCCCAGGCAGCACATTCTGCAACCATTGCGCAGGAGATCGGAGCATCCTTGTCGCGCACAAATTCACCTATGTTGAAGCCATAACTCTCCTCTCCGCCACAGATAAACTCGCCTTTGCCCTCATTGCGACGCACGATGTCAGCAATAAACTTGAAGCCTGTGAGGACATTGTAGACCTTTACACCGTATTTTTCAGCAATAGCCCGGATGAGTTCTGTAGTGACGATGGTCTTCACGACATACTTGGTGCTGTCCAGTTTTCCGAGTTCCGACCAGCGGCGAAGGATATAATATGTCAGCATGGATGCCGTCTGGTTGCCGTTGAAGAGAACCATCTTGCCCTCATTGTCACGGACTGCTATACCGAGACGGTCTGCATCAGGGTCAGTGGCAAGCACCAGATCCGCTCCCTCCCTGTCTGCAACAGCCACAGCCATCTCAAGGGCGGAATGCTCTTCAGGATTAGGGGACTGGACTGTAGGGAAATTGCCGTCACTCACATCCTGCTCAGGTACATGATAGATATTCTCGAAACCGAGCCTCTTGAGGATGGCAGGGACAATATGCACACCTGAACCATGAAGCGGAGTATAGACAATCTTCAGGTCCTTGTGCCTTTCCCTTGATTCCGGAGAAAGCATGAGAGTCAGCACGTCGTCCATATATGCGTTGTTCATCTCGTCACTCATGGTCTCTATGCCTCCTTCCTTGCCGTCTGCAGTATATTTCACCATGGACGGGTCTGTAATGGCATTGACTTCGGCAACAATCTCCTTGTCGACAGGAGAGATGATCTGGGCACCGTCGCTCCAGTAGACCTTATAGCCGTTGTATTCCTTAGGATTGTGCGAAGCGGTCACCATGACACCGGCAGTCGCATGCTTCTTGCGCACAGCATAACTCAGGAGAGGAACCGGATGCAGACAGTCATAGATATAGACATGGATTCCGTTGGCGGAAAGCACTTCTGCAGTTATCTTTGCAAAGGCCGCGCTGTTGTTGCGGCTGTCGAATGACACGCAGACGCTGTAGTTGCCGCCAGGAACATTCTTCAGGATATAGTTGGCAAGACCCTGGGTAGCCATAGCCACCACATATTTGTTCATACGGTTGGTGCCGACACCCATAACTCCCCTGAGACCTCCGGTACCGAATTCAAGATTGCGATAGAATGCATCCTCAAGTCCGGCAGGGTCAGTATCCATAAGTCTTCTGACCTCAGCCTTTGTCTCCTGGTCATAGTTTCCGTCAAGCCAACTCTGGGCTACTTCTCTGAAATTCCTTTCCATAATTCTATAGTGTTATTGATTATTTCCATTTTCTTCTTCTGTCGCATTTCATATCACCGCGACTTCTGATTTCTTTGTCAAATCATACAAATATAGAAAATATATCTTAATTATATCTGAATTTGTTTAAAATTTTAAACATACACCAGAACGGGAAGATATGCCGGGACTATCCGGATTTATGAGTATCTTTGTCCGGGAATTCATTAGCAAAATGACAGGATTCAGGGATTTCATAATCGAACACGGAAATGACAGCACCGCCAGGCTGCTCCTCTCGCGGGAGAAATGGCCTGACATCGACATTTCACTTGCCGTAAACACCATAGAATCGAGAAGAAAACTGAAGGACAAACTGCCGGCATGGTACGGATGCCCAGACCTCATATACCCCAACACTATATCTGCCGAGCAGTGCAGTTCCGCCGAAACGGCAGCGCTCAAGGCGTCAATTGCCGCAGGTTTCGTCCACGACAGAGCGGCCAGAATCGCAGACCTTACAGGAGGGCTTGGTGCCGACTCCTGTGCCTTCCGGGACGCCGGATTTGAAGTTCTCTACAATGAGATGGACTGTGCCCTGTGTAATGCAGCCCGGCACAATCTCCCTATTCTCGGATTCAGAGACATAATCATCAGCGGAAAGGAAGTAAGGCCGGGAGACATCTCGGGAATCCTCGGGGACTTTGCCCCTGACATCATCTACCTCGACCCGGCAAGGAGAGACAGTTCAGGGAAGAAAGTGTTCCTTATGGAAGACTGCCGGCCTGACATACTTGCTCTCAAGGACGAACTGCTCGGATGCGCAAGACTGGTCATGGTGAAACTCTCCCCTATGGCCGACATGGAAATGGTGCGTTCCAGACTCGGGGATAGATGCAGGGAAATCCATATCATAGCATCAAAAGGCGACTGCCGGGAACTGCTCGCCATACTCGACAGAGACTGGCATGGAGAGACACAATTCGTCACATGGGAATCCGGCGGGACCCCGTTCATCTTTACCGCCAGAGAAAAACGGGATGCAACAGCACTCATGCCCGCTACCCCGGACTGTCTGACAGGCTTTTTGTTCGAGCCGGGAAAAGCCATGCTCAAGACAGGCGCATTCAATCTTATCGGGGAACGCTTCGGTCTTGCCAAACTGGCAAAGTCGACACACCTGTACCTTCTTTCCGCAAATAACAGCGGAGACACCGGCCCGGACTCCAGCCATCCGGGCCATGACGGCTGTTCCACCGAAGCCTCCATAGAAGAACTTCTGGGATTCGGGAAAGTATTCAGGATAATCAGGACACTGCCTCTCAGCAAGGCAGGGATAAAGGATGCAGGAAAGACATGGACTGAAGCAGATGTCACTGCAAGAAACATCCCCATGACAAGCGACATGCTCAGGACAAGACTCCGTAAAGAGTCAAAGGAGCAGGCCGGGAAGAAGCCTCTCCTGGACAACGGGGCTCAATCCGGGAAGAAGCCTCTCCTGGACAACGGGGCTCAATCCGGGATGTCAATATCTGGAAACGGCACAGGCATCATCCATATTTTCGGGACAAGATGCGAATTCTCCGCCGGGAAAGCAGACAACCTGCTGATTGTCACGGAAAAAATCACTCGCCTTTCAGATATTTGAGCCAGAACTCGCGGTTTGCCGCATCAAAATGCTCTTTCTGGGCGCCACGATAGCCGTGCATACCGTCAGGATATATCATCAGTTCGAATTTCTTCCCTGCTTTCTGAAGCGTATCCACCAGTTGGAGAGTATTCTGAAAATGGACATTGTCATCTCCTGTACCATGTGTCAGTTTAAGCATGACAGGCCCGGGACAGTGCGGCAAGGCTGCAGCACTGCCGGGACAAGCGTGGCTGCCATCTTCATCCCCCGGACGGTACTCCACCGGATATCTCTCTGCGTAATTGAGGACGCAGGCAGCACGATAGCCGTCAGGATTGTTCTGAGGAGTATCCATATACCTTTCCGTATAGTGCGAATCATACAGGGACCAGTCATAGACTCCGCCTCCGGCAACACCATAATGGAAATACTCCGGGGCCTGCATCAGGAGCATGGCCGTCATGGTCCCGCCGAAAGAAAAACCTTCGACCCCGATTTTATCCGGCAGGACATATGGCAGGGACTGGAGCCATTCCGCCCATCTGACAAAATCCTTCACTTCACAGACAGTCAACTGCCGATATATCTTGTCAAGCCCGGCCCTGCCGTTGTGGCCTGAGGCCCTGCAGTCAGCAACGACCTCGATTATGCCATTGTCAGACCACCAGAGCGATGACTCTGACGGAGTCCGCCACCTGTCCCTTACCATCGGTGTATCAGGGCCTCCGTAAATATCCACATGCACCGGATACCTGCATGATACTGAAAAGTCTTTCGGGTATGTAATTGCTGCAGGCACCTCAAGTCCGTCCTCCATCTCAAGATACACTATCTCCGGCAGAGCGAAGTCATCAGGAGAAAAGCCCTCATATGCCATATCTGCCACCACATGCCCGGCACAGAAACGGCCCTCATGGCTCTTCCCTCTTAAGGCACTGTCCGAAGTCCGGGCAGGGGCAGAAAGCCTTGTCCTCCTTGAAGTTTCAAAAACCGCCACCTTCACCGGTGTCACGGAATTGGAATATGATGCTGCAAAATATTTCCCGTCAGGAGAAAACTCCACTCCTGCAACATCATAGGCAGGATCTGTAAGGGCTATGACTGTCCCTTTGGAATCCGCCCTGTACAGTGTCTGCCGCACGGATGCGTCCCTGTTGGCAGTGAAATATATGTCTCCGCTACGGTCATCCACCCGGAGGATGGAAATATTCCAGTTCGGGCCGTCAGTGAGCCTGCGCAGCACCTTGCCGCCATATGACAGGAAATATATCTGTTCCCAGCCGGTTTCAAAACGGCGTGCCATGTACAGTCCGTCATCCTTGAATACAATCCCGTCAATCCAGTCGATCCATGTCGGATATTCCTCATGGTAAATCTGAGTAATGCTTCCGTCAGCCACATCTATCCTGAACATGTCAAGGGTATTCTGGAGCCTTGGCATCCTTGTGACAAAAAAGCCCTTGCTGTCGGCTCCCCAGAACGGGATACCGAAATACTGGTCTTCAGATGGCACGAAATCCGCCCAGACAGTCTGCACACCGGCATGCCCTGCCCTGTCACCTGTATCAGACAGGTTTCCACCTGGGGCATGTTCTCCGGCACAGGAAAAGACGTCGCTTACATTGATGATGCCTATCCTTACCTCCGGATTCCTTTCTCCGGCCTTAGGATACCTTGTATTCTTCAGGACACCGTCCTGCCCGGACGGAGAATAGATGGGGAATACAGGCACATGCGTATTGTCAAAACGGTAGAAGCCTATCCTGTCCCCGTCGGGCGACCACCAGAATGCCCTGTACCTTGACGGCCGTCCAAGGATCTCCTCGTAATACACCCATGAGGCATACCCGTTGAGTATCACATCGCTGCCGTCGTATGTAAGCCGCACCTCACGTCCGCTCTCCACATCCATCACATACAGGTCGTTGGATCTGGTATATGCGACCCTTGCTGAATCCGGAGAATAAGTCATGTTTACAGCGTCTTCAGGATATACCGGAGAGCCGCAATCCTTTGCAGATACCTGCGCACAGGAAGACTTCGTGCGCGATTTCACGTCATAGACAAAGGCAAGGCTGTCGGTATAAGTACCGTCATATGTAAACATCACCCTGTTTCCGGAAGTCCATCTCCATGCAACGGGGACATCATTGAAACTGTCCTGCCTCCGGGTATCCTGAGTCTCCCCGGCCTGCACCGCCACCGCCGGGACAGCCAGAAGGACGGCTGCCACAGTCTGTAAATATCTCATGTAACGTATCATAGCATTATTCATTCTTCAAACAGGCTGTCCTTGAAATTCACAAGATACACTTGCTCTGTTGCACGAGTAATGGCAGTATAGAGCCATTTCAGATCATCTGCCGTGATTTCTTCCTGCCACAACGGATTGTCCACAAATACACATTTCCACTGCCCTCCCTGCGACTTGTGGCATGTGATGGCGTTGGCATACTTCAGTTGCAAAGCATTGTAGTACTTGTCCTCGCGCACAGCCTCATAACGTTTTTTCTTGCTTCTTATATGGGAATAATCCTCATTGACCCCATTGTACAGCATATTCTGCTGTTCGTATGTAAGAGATGCGCTTTCGGACTCCAGAGTGTCGAGGATCACTTTTGCGGCAATCTCAATATCACCGTAATCCGGGAAAAGAAGCCTTGCCTGGGCGAAATGCAGCCCGTACCTTTCCTCATATCCCGAAATTTTCAGAAGTTTGGCCATGTCCCCGTTGGCAATATAGTCAAGCCCCTTGATATCCTCAAGGAACTGATAACAGTTCTTCACAATCATCAGGCTGTCCCCTCTCACAAGCCTGTCCTCCTTGAACTGGACCATAGAACGTATGCCGGCATTATACCTTATTGCCCGGCGGTTGGAACGGCAGAGTATGACAGTCTCGTCCTCTCCCCACCTGCCATAGGCATCGGATACGGTTTCAGTCAGCCCGCCCCCATCCACACGTCCGATATCTCCGAATCCCCGTGTCCTGAGCCCAAGAGACTGCCCGCCCAATGTGCCGGAGGCAATCATGTTCCTTATGAGAGTCGCATTGTACAATATGCCTGATGCAGCCTGCTGGCGCACGACAGCGACCAGTTCCGCGTATCTCACTCCTCCGTACATATCCATATATGCAGGAGTAAGAGCCGGGCTGCTGTCCAGTCCGACAGGAGGCAACTGTGCCGCATCGCCGATGAGGATGAGTTTGTTGCCGGCACCGTTACGCACATAGGACACAAGGTCCTCAAGAAGATTGCCGGAGCCGAAAAAGCCTGTCGACTGGCTCTGTACAATGTCAGTGGCGATAAGGGAGACTTCATCCACAACATATATCGTGTCCTTGTCCTTGTTCGGTGCCAGGCTAAACTGCCCGTATCCGTCTCCTCCGACCGACTTCTGCCTGTAGATGTGCTTATGGATCGTATAGGCAGGCTGGCCGGCATAGCCGGAAAGGACCTTGGCTGCCCTTCCTGTAGGAGCCATCAGGACACATTTGCATCCGAGATCCTTCAGCGGGCCGATGACTGCTGAGATGGCAGTAGTCTTTCCGGTCCCGGCATAGCCATTTACGACCATGATGTCGCCGTCATCTCCTGCAATAAAATCTGAAATTTCATGCAGAAGCCGGTCCTGGCATGGTGTAGGCTCATGACTCAGAGCGGATATGAATCTTGAATATAGGAAATCACCCTTGTCCATCGGCTGAAAATTCTGTTAAGGCCGGACAAAATTAACAAATTTTCACGTTTTGATTTGAAACCATTATATATTATATTTGCCCGGATTGGAGAAAATACCTCACTGAAGGACATTTTATCTATGGATAACGGACAGAACGGAACATCAGAATTTGCAGTAATTACAGGAGCCAGCAGCGGGCTCGGCAAGGCTTTCGCGCTCGAACTGGCATCAAGAAAAATAAATACGATACTCATATCATTGCCCGGAGAAGGGATTGAGGAAGTATGCGGAATGTGCAGGGAAAAGGGAACTGAAAGCATATCATATGAGGCCGACCTCACTGACCAGGCCCAATTGCTCAGACTCACTGCCGACATCAACTCAAAATATAAGGTATTTATCCTGATAAACAATGCTGGAACAGGCGGCAGCAGGATATTCAAGGATGCGTCTGTAGGATACCTCAACACAATCATCCAGTTGAATGCCTGCGCCACGACACTGATGTCGCATGAGATGCTGCCGAATCTGCTTGAAAGGCAGAAGGCATATATACTGAACATCTCGTCTCTTGCATCGCTCACCCCTACCGGGTTCAAGACGGTATATCCGGCATCGAAAAATTTCGTAAGATATCTTTCCATAGGGCTCCGGCACGAACTTAAAGGCTCACCCGTATCAGTAAGCGCCGCCCTGCTCGGCCCGATGCCCACACGGCCGGAGATAGCCGAGAGGATTAAAAGCCAGGGATGGATCGGCAGGTTTCTGACAATCACTGTTGAAAATGCAGCAAGGGAATGTATAGACAAGATGTTCCGGAGGAGAGGGACAATAGTATGCGGACTGTCCAACAAGTTCAGTTTCTGGCTTCTCAAGTTCATTCCTGAAGGAATAAGGGCATCTGTCATGACCAGATCGATGGCAAATGAACTCAGATGCCAGGGCATGATAAAATGATATACCGGACATATTAAGGACAATACAAATGGAAAAAGTCATAGTGACAGGAGCCAACGGGATGCTGGCGTCGAACATTATCGGAGAACTGCTTAAAGACGGCTATGAAGTGACCGGGACTGTCAGGAGCCTCGGGAAATACCACGGCCCGAGAGGGGAAGGCCTTGATCTCCAGGAATGCGACTTCAAGGATACCGATGCAATGGAAAGGCTCATGGAAGGCTGCACCTGTGCTATACATGTTGCAGCGATGACATCCCAGGGAGAGAATGACTACGAGAAATTCAGAAAAGTAAACGTCGCAGCGACTGAAAATCTTGTCAAGGCAGCCATCCGTCAAGGGCTGAAAAGATTTCTGTATGTAAGTACAGCCAATGCCATAGGATACGGGGAAGCGGAAGGCAAACCGATGATGTACCCTTTTACTGAATCGCATTATGCAGTGAGCAAGGCTGAGGGAGAAAGGGCCATCCTTCCCTATAAGGACAAGATCGACATCGTGATAGTCAACCCGACGTTCATGGCAGGAAGATACGGTTCTGCTCAAGGTTCGAACAGGCTTTTCAATATGGTGAAGAAGTCTCCGGTGGTCTTCTGCCCTAAAGGAGGGAAAAACGTCCTCGATGTCCAGGAGGCCGCAAGAGGAATGGTACTCGCGCTCAAAAAAGGCAGGAACGGGGAGAACTATCTCATCACAGGAAAGAACTACAGTTACAGGGAACTCTTCTCTCAGGCAGCAGAAGCCATAGGACGGCATCCCCTGCTTGTCACCGTACCGGATTTCCTTCTGAAAGCCGCAGGGGCATTCGGAGACCTGCTGCACAAAATGGGTATCTCATCGGAACTCTCAAGGAGCAATGTCACCATGCTGATGATCAACAACCATTACAATACGACGAAGGCCGAAAAGGAACTCGGCTTCAAGGCGGCCCCCATAGATTTCAAGGAACTGCTCTCATATTGACAGACTATTCATTTGGCCTGCCGGTCACATATACGATGTCGGCAAGGCGTAATTGTTCTGACGGCGTGGCCGCCCGAGGTCTCTTGCATTGCTCCCGGCTTCTGCGCAATTTGGCTTCGCCACATATACTGTAGCACTTCGGGTATGGAAATTAAAAGTTTATTTCCATACCTCTCAGTTTCTGCGTATATTTGCACCCCGAAGAATCAATGAATATGAAAAAGACAGTATTGACAATCCTTGCCATGGCGGCATGCACATGCATGGCAACAGCCGCCGGACCGGAGAAAAAAGGCAGTGCTCCAGAATACGAATTCACTGTCATAAAGGAAAATCCGATATCATCCATCAAGGACCAGCACCGTTCAGGGACATGCTGGTGCTTTTCAGCCCTTTCATTTCTTGAGTCGGAAATCATGAGGCAGAAAGGCTATGACAATATCGACCTCTCGGAAATGTATGTTGTCGGCAAGTCATATCATGACAGGGCAATAAAATATGTGCGCCTTGACGGGCACCTTAACTTCGCGGCAGGAAGTTCTTTCGGAGACGTCCTCCATGTCATCAGGGACTATGGCATAGTACCTCAGGAAGTTATGCCGGGTCTCAACTACGGGACCGAGAAACCGGAACATTTCGAGATGGATGCAGCCCTCAAAGGCTATGTGGATGCCATCGTTGACAACCCCAACAAGACATTGACAACAGCATGGCTCAATGGTCTGGACGGGATTCTGGAGGCATATCTCGGGAAAGCCCCGGAAGAATTTACGGTAAACGGTGTGACCTACACTGCCGAATCATACAGAGACTGGCTCGGCATCAATCCTGATGACTACGTATCCATCACATCATTCACACACCATCCGTTCTACAGCAGTTTCCCTATTGAAGTATGCGACAACTGGAGATGGGACTATTCCTACAACGTACCTCTTGATGAGATGATGGAGATAATGTACAGCGCCATCGAAAACGGCTTTACCATTGCCTGGGCGTCCGATGTAAGCGAGAAAGGCTTCACAAGAAACGGGCTTGGGACAATGCCTGTTGAAAAGGAGGAGGCTGCAGGTGACTCGGACCAGGAAAAATGGATAGGAAAGGATACTGAAAAGCCTGAGGCAGCAACAGTGGAATTCCCGGAGGAAATGACCATAACCCAGGAACTGAGACAGGACGGCTACGACAGGAAGACCACTACAGATGACCACGGCATGCAGATATACGGAATGGCAAAGGACCAGAACGGCACGCTGTTCTTCATGGTGAAAAACTCATGGGGAGATGCAGGCAAATACAAAGGCATCTGGTATGTATCGGATTCATTCGTAAGATACAAGACGATGAATATCGTGGTACACAAAGATGCGGTCCCGAAATCCATCCGGAAAAAACTCGGCATCTGAAAGCGGATTCATAAGATTAGCGGCAGCATATGAATATAGCAAGACATATTCCTAACACCATCACATCCATGAACCTCCTGTGCGGAGTTCTGGGTGTGATATGTGTTTTCAATGGAAAGGCAGATACGGCATTTCTTCTGATGATAGCCGCTGCCATATGCGATTTCTTTGACGGATTTGCAGCAAGGGCCCTTAAGGCCTATTCAGACATCGGGAAAGAACTCGATTCTCTTGCAGACCTCGTCAGTTTCGGGCTTCTTCCTTCGCTCATGCTCTACAACATGATGAGCAGCATGAGCCTTGAAGCCGGCCTGTTGCGCTATATCCCGCTGCTCCTCGCTGTCGCTTCTGCCCTGAGACTGGCAAAATTCAACACAGACGAACGTCAGAGCGAGAATTTCCTTGGACTTGCCACACCGGCAAGCGCCATGATATGCGGCTCCCTGACATACTATATAATGAAAGACGCAGACAGTTTTCTGACAGCATGGGCTGCCGGCAAAGTATTCGTCCCGGCTGTCGCTCTCATCCTGTCTGTACTCATGGTATCGGAAATACCGATGTTCTCGATGAAATTCAAGAGAGGGACACAGAAAAACACCCCCGTCTACAGGATGAGGGTGGCATTTGCCGGAGCCATCGGGGTATCAGC
>JADILX010000035.1 GCA_017695025.1 Candidatus Cryptobacteroides excrementavium | reverse complement strand
CCGCTTCGAGAAGTCCTTCGGGGTAAAGATTGTGATTGACAGGGAGGCAATGCCGGACATGACCGGTGTCAGCGGAAAAATCAGGATGAGTGAAGGTGTCGGGCATGCCCTGAGAATATTGCAGCATGCGGTGGATTTCCGCTTCAGGATTGACGACAAGACCAATACGGTGACCATATATTGATAATAATCATTTAAAATACTAATGCCTATGACAAGTTGACGACGGCCACATCAGATGTTTGTCCGGTCCTCGGTGAGGTCGCGGGCAAGGTTTCCATTAATAACAACAAATCATAACCGATAAAAGTATGGTAAATACAATCAGGCAATTCCGGAAATTTGCCGGAACAATGCTTCTGTTGTTGGGGGGGGGATTGGTATATGCCCAGCCTGCTTCAGTAAGCATAACATTGGACCTGGACAATGTCCCGGTCGAGCAGGCAATGAGGGCTATCGAGAGCCAGTCCCGCTACCTGTTCATCAATAAAGGAATCGACACCGGCATGACGGTATCGGCAGACGTGGATGCCGCTCCGGTGCAGGAGGCTCTTTCACAGATGTTTGACGGTACTGATGTAGCCTACAGTTTCGACGGGACCTACATCATCCTTTCAGAGAGGCAGCAGGCTTCACAGCAAGGCCCGCTTACAGTCTCCGGAACAATCACAGACCAGGCAGGACTGCCTGTGCCTGGAGCAGCGATACTGATTGCCGGCACCAATACCGGTGTGGTATCCGACATTGACGGAAAATATTCCATCACCATAGATTCCCCTGATGCAGACACTCGTCTTCAGGTGAGCATCCTCGGCTATGCAGCCCAGGAGTTTGCAGTGAACGGACGCGCAGTGATCAACGTGGTCATGCAGGAGGAGAACACCCTTCTTGAAGGCGTCGTCGTGACAGCCCTCGGTATCAGAAGAGAAGAGAAATCCCTGAGTTATAATGTACAGAAAGTTGACAATGATGTGATCAATGCAGTCAAAGATGCTAACTTTGTCAATTCGCTTTCTGGAAAGGTGGCCGGTCTGCAGATCAATCAGAGTGCATCCGGTGCCGGCGGTTCCACCCGTGTCATCATGCGTGGTGTGAAGTCCATTTCTGGTAACAACAATGCTCTGTATGTGATTGACGGTATCCCTATGCCTGATTTGAGGTCTTCTCAGGTATCAGGTATTACTGAAACCCCGGACGGAGGTGATTTTGAAGGAATATCCAATATCAACCCCGAGGATATTGAATCCATGTCTGTGCTTTCTGGAGCAACAGCATCTGCCCTTTATGGTTCTCAGGGAGCCAATGGTGTAATTCTTATCACGACCAAGAAAGGTCAGGAAGGCAAGGTGAGGGTGAATTTCTCTAACAACACCACTTTCTCAAGCCCGTTCGTGATGCCTCAGTTCCAGAATACCTATGGCACTGATATCTCCAATCTTTCGATGAGTTGGGGCGCCAAACTCGAAACTCCGACCTCATATCATCCGACAGACTTTTTCCAGACCGGCTATAATACGATGACGGCTCTTTCTGTCTCGGGCGGTACTGAACGCAATCAGACATATGTGTCACTTGCTGCCAATAATGCCAGAGGTATTATCCCGAATAACGTATATAACCGTTATAATTTTACAATGCGCAATACTGCTGAACTTGTGAAGGATAAACTTACATTGGATGTGAGTGCAAGTTATATGAGGCAGTATAAGCGTAATCCTACCATCCAGGGACAGTTCCACAATCCTCTTGTGGCTCTCTATCTGTTTCCTCGTGGCGGAGATTTCAGTAAATATCAGGTGTATGAGCGCTATGATCAGGCAGCCGGATATATGAAACAGTTCTGGGATCTCTCCTTTATCGACGGAACGGAGAACCCTTACTGGGAGGTGAACAGAGAACTGTTTGAGAATACGGCGCAGAGGTATACATTCAATGCAACATTGAAGTACGATATCCTCGACTGGCTCAGTATCACAGGCCGTGCGCGTCTTGACAATATGTCAATGAACTATACCAGAAAAATCCATGCGTCATCAAATACGCTCTTTGCTTCCGAGTATGGTAACTATCAGGATAACAAGGTCAATCACAGCAATATATATGCTGATGTCCTGCTGACCATAGACAAATCATTCTTCAACAATGACTTTTCAGTATTATTCAATCTCGGAGCCAGCATTGTAGATGACCAGAACAATGGAAGCGGGTTTGAAGGTAATCTTGCAAATATTCCTAACAAGTTTACCCTCAATAATATTGACATGAGGCATGCTGAGACAAAACCGTATGCCGAGAGATGGCATGACCAGACACAGGCAGTCTATGCTACATTGCAACTCGGTTACAAGGGAATGCTTTATCTTGATGCCACATTCCGTAATGAATGGTCTTCAGCATTGGCTTTTACAGATCACATGTATATCCCTTATCCTTCTGTAGGTCTTTCTGCAGTGGTTTCCTCCATGACAGACCTTTCAAAGGCCGGAATATCTTTCCTCAAGGTACGTGCTTCATATGCAGAAGTAGGTAATGCCCCGAGGAGATTCATTACAGGAGTTAATACTCCGATTCTGACAGGTGGTATCATTTCTTCAGAAACATCTGCTCCGGCAGTGAATCTTACTCCGGAACGTACTAAGTCAGTCGAGGCCGGTCTCAATGTCAAGTTCCTCGACGACATGATATGGCTGGATGCCACCTACTACAACACCAATACCTACAACCAGTTGTTCGAATATGACGCACCGCCATCCACAGGCTACAGAAAGGCATTCATAAATGCGGGACGTGTCAATAACTGGGGTATTGAGGCGTCACTCGGTTTCCAGAACACATGGAAGGATTTTCACTGGTCCACATCATTCACATATTCCATGAACAGGAATAAGATTATGGAACTTGTCCCTGACGGAGCCGTGGATGTTTCCGGCAATCCTGTTACTGTTGATGAAGTCAACATGGACTATGGCGGATACCGCATGAAGATCAGAAAGGGAGGTTCTATAGGAGACTTCTATGTGACAGGACTGAAAACTGATGAGCATGGACAGATATATGTCGACCCTAATTCCAATACGGTTACTACAGATCCTGATACCTGGATTTATGGCGGAAATACTGAAGCCAAGGCAAGGATAGGCTGGAGCAACCAGTTTTCATGGAAAGGTATCCATCTCAGTTTCCTCTTTGATGCCCGTATAGGCGGAGAAGGCGTTTCCGCTACACAGGCTCTTATGGACCGTTTCGGAGTGTCTCTTGCATCGGCAGAGGCCCGTGATGAGGGCGGAGTATGGATTTCAGGCGATCAGTTTATCCCTGATGTCAAGACATTTTATGCAAATAACGGTAACGGCATGTCCAATCTTGCATATTATGTATATGATATGACGAATATAAGGCTCCGTGAATTGACTATCGGATATGACCTTCCTCGTTCCTGGTTCAAGGATAAACTTGGGATGACTGTTTCTCTCGTCGGCCGTAATCTGTGGATGATCTATTGCAAGGCCCCGTTCGATCCTGAACTTACAGCCTCTACTGGCACATATTATCAGGGTCTCGACTACTTTATGCAGCCGAGTACGAGGAACATCGGATTCAGCGTAAGACTCCAATTCTAAATTTGACGAAATGAAGATGACAAATATAATAAAGACAGGGATTCTGGCAACGGCAACATCTCTCGCACTTGTTGCCTGTACAAAGAATTTCGAGGAATATAATACCAATCCTGATGCTGCACAGGATATAGACAGCAAGTCATACATAACCACTATGGTGATGGATGCTGTCATTCCATGCAGTGATGTCGGTGCAAATGAGTTCCAGAGGGCTTGCAATCTTATGGGGGATGCCTTTGCCGGCTATATGTCCCCTTCTCAGCTGTTCAATGCAGGTTCATATACATGCACCTATGCCCTCAATGCGACTGACTATAATAATGTCCCGTTTTCAGTGGCGTTCACCAAAGTGATGCCGGCATGGCTTAATCTGAAGTACGCTTATGAAAACGGCCAGATAGAAGAAGATGTGTTTGCAGTGGCTGAAGTGCTCAAGGTGATGTGCCTTCAGAGGACTACGGATATTTATGGGCCTATACCGGTATCAGGATTCGGCACTGACAACAATCCATATGAGGCCCAGGATGTAGTGTATAAAAATCTGTTCGAAGACCTTGACAATGCGATTGATGTCCTGGCAGAATATGCTGCTCTTACCTATGAGGAGGGTGGCGAACCTTTGGCAAAGGTGGATGCCGTCTATTCAGGAGACTATGGCAAATGGTACAGGCTTGCCAATTCACAGAAACTCCGTATGGCTATGCGTATCCGTCATGTCGAGCCGGTACTTGCACAGCAATATGCAGAGGAGGCAGTTGCAGCAGGTGTCATGGAGTCAAGTACTGACGGTGCTACTCTCAAGACAACAGGTTCCATTGCGGTACAGAATCCTCTGGATGTAGTATGGAACATGTATGATGACACCAGAATGGGAGCGACCATGGATGCCTATCTTAATGGTTATGAGGATCCGCGTCTGCCTAAATATTTTTCTCAGGCGACTGTTACCGGAGGCGGTTATCATGGGGTAAGGAGCGGTCTTGTGGATATGGAGACTGACGGAGACCCGACAGTTGACATGTCATGCCCTAATGTTACCGCAAGTACTGAAGTCGTGTGGATGCGGGCCTCTGAGGTGGCATTTCTGCGCGCTGAAGGAGCTTTTCTGGGCTGGTCAATGGGAGACAATGCCAAGTCATTGTATGAGAAGGGTATCTCCCTTTCTTTCGAGGAGAATGGTCTTAGTACAGGAGAGGCGCAGACCTATGCGCAGGATGCAGAAAAGACACCGGTACAGTTCGTTGATGTCCTGGGCAACAGGGGTGGCAATGCCGCCGCTCCGTCAGATATTACTATAGCATGGGCTGAGGACGGAAGGGAACTGGAAAGAATCATTACCCAGAAATGGATAGCCATGTTCCCTAATGGGCAGGAGGCATGGTCTGAATTCAGACGTACTGGATACCCGAAGGTCATCCCTATTCCTGACAGTAATAATATGAGTGACGGGGAAGTGGATACGGATATCCAGATACGCAGGATGACATTCCCACGTTCTGAATATGCCAATAATGGAAATGCTGTTGCTGCAGCAGCCGCACTTCTGTCTTCAGGCAGGGATACCGGAGGCACAAGGCTCTGGTGGGATGTTGAAGATAAGGATTAATAACATAATAAACATGTAGATTCCATGAAGAAATTCATTATATATTCAATTGCCGGGCTGTTGGCGGTATTTGCGCTTGCCGGTTGCTCAGACTGGCTGAAGCCGGAGCGCAAGGTCGTGCAGCATCCGGAAGAGCAGTCCCCGATATTAAGGGATGATGCCTATTATGCCGCATTGCGTGAATATAAGAAAACAGAACATAAACTTGCTTTTGGATGGTACGGCTCATGGACTGCAACGGGTGCATCATATCAGTCCCGTCTTGTCAGTGCGCCGGATTCAATGGATATCATCTCCATCTGGAGCCAGTGGCATTCTCTTACTCCAGAACAGATGGCTGACAAGGAGTATGTACAGAAAGTAAAAGGAACGAAGGTTACTTTCACTACTTTCCTCGATAATATCCCCGAAGAGTTCAGGGCTGGTGAGGTTCCTACTGAAGAAGAAATTGCTACGTTTGCTGCAGCATGGGGCCGTGACTCTATAGCAAAGTACAACTATGACGGCATGGACATTGACTATGAGCCTGGATATGGCGCATCCGGCCCGCTTGTTGGAAACCCTTGTCCGGAACTCTTCAATGTACTTATCCGGGAACTCGGGAAATATCTCGGGCCAAAGTCGGGGACAGGCAAACTGCTCATCATCGATGGTGTCCCATATGCAGTGCAGGGCGAGATGGCTGAATATTTTGACTATGGTATTGTGCAGGCGTATAATTCTCCCGGCTACACAGATCTCCAGAACCGTTTCAACAGCGCCTATAACAAGGGCTGGAAACCTGAACAGTATATTTTTGCAGAGAATTTCGAGTCTTATTGGCAGGATGGAGGTGTGACCCATACGACCAGAGAAGGGGAGACGGTGAATTCCCTTTTGGGAATGGCACGATTCAATCCGACACAGGGGTTCTGTGCGGGTTTCGGCGCCTATCATATGGAGTATGAGTATGCCCATCATGACATGCCGTATAAGTTTATGCGTAAGGCAATCCAGGATATCAATCCGGCAGGAGGTTCGCTGGTTACAACTATGTCATCTACATCATCTGTCTCCTCTCTAGTTGAAAACGGAGCATCATTTGACGGTGAGTTTTCAGCGGATTTTACCCTTAGATTTGCGCACCCGCTACCAGCAGACGTATCGTTTGACATAGTTCTGGATAATTCATTGGTCGAGACTTATAATAATGAGAACGGAACAGACTATTATCCCGTAGATGCATCAAATCTTACGATTTCTCCTATTACGGCAAAGGCTGGCAGTATTGTTTCCAATGCATCTTCCATATCGTTTGACCCGTCCGGGTTGTCTGGCGGAATATATATTATTCCATTGCGCGTTGAACTGCCCGAAGGTGGTGCCTATCAGGCGCAGACTGGAAGTGAACTTGTATTTTATGCATTTGTTTCACTGATAAATGAGGCTGACAAGATGCTGATTGATACGGAGGCTACGGCTCTTACCGGGGCTAAGATCGCTCCAGCAAAATGGACAATATCATGTTATCAGGGCAAGAATGATTCCGGTGCCACTGGTGTCTGGAATCTTGATAGTGATGACCAGAAAGCATATATGTTTGATGGCGTCAGGGATGATAAATGTTGGTATGCGTCGTCTCAGTCATTTAGTTGGGCTAATGGAGGTAATTTTGTGATAGAACTTGGCAGGAAGTATGAAATTGACGGCTTCCGTTGGTCTATATATTATCAGGATAGTAATCCGGAATGCATCGATTTCCAGTATAGTCAAGACGGAAAAGTCTGGGTGAGTGTTATGAATGGAGAGACGTTTGTCCCAAAAACGACAGAGAACTGGAAGATTTTCCAGTTGAAAAAACCGATAAAAGCACGCTACATTCGTGTTTTTGTAGGAAGTGTTACATCATATACCAGTATGAACGAAGCAGAAATATATGCTCCGTCCAACTGATCTGTCCAGAATGATTGTAATTTAGATGAAAATATAAGATTATGGATATGAAAACCAAAATGTTCCGTATGACCTTCTATGCGTTTGCCGCATTGCTCGTGGCATGTACCAATGTAGAGGGTACATATGATGCGGTATATATAACGGAGGCGCAGAGTGCTGTGGAGATGACACTGTCGGTGGATCCGGATCTCATCGTTGAAGAGCCGGCTACGGTATCATTGACTATATCGACTTCCGTAAAGGCTGATGCTGATGTACAGGTGGGCCTTAAGTTGAGTCCCGAACTGGTGGACAGTTATAATTCTAAGAACAGCACGGAGTATCAGTTCGCTCCCGAAGGGTCGTTCGAACTTTCTTCTTTCACAGCGACTGTAGCGGCTGGAAAGAGTATGTCTGATGCTGTAGTGCTTACATTGAAAGATGGCTCTAAATTTGAGTCAGGTGTTACATACTGTATTCCGGTCAGTATCGAGAATACGTCATCAATGACTGTTCTTGAACCATCGAGGACGGTTTACGTCATCATCAGAACTCCTGTTGTCAGCCGGGCGATGTATCTTACGGCCAGCAACCAGTATATAGTGCCTGGATTTGAGTTTGCCAGCGAGTACTCGGCAATGTCTCAGGTGACTATGGAGACTATGATATATGTCAAAAATTTCCGGGAGGACGGCAATACCATCAGTTCCGTCATGGGGATTGAAGGAGAGTTCGGCCTCAGGTTCGGGGATGTGAAGATCAAGCCTGACCAACTGCAGATCTGCCACGGCAATTATCAGCCTGCTGCATCGACATCACTTGATAAAGGCAGGTGGTATCATGTGGCGGCTGTCTATGACGGGGCCAAACTCTCTATCTATGTCGATGGGGCTGAGGCTGGAGGAATGGCTATGTCTGGCGAGACCATCAATCTCACTTCGGTGTCTTCACGAGGATTCCAGATGGGAGGTTCGTATAATGACCAGAACGGACGTCCTCTTGATGGCTATATTGCCGAGACACGTGTATGGAGCAGGGCTCTTTCTGCAGCCGAACTGAAGAACAACATGTATTATCTCAATCCGGAGAAGGCAACAGGCCTTATTGCATACTGGAGAATGAATGACTGCGAGTCTGTGCCTGCTGAGGACTTCACTACATATCCGACATTGTCTGGAAGCGGATTCCGTACGAGAGCACAGAACGTCGTAAGGGATGTTTCAGGGAATGGATATGATGCCTATGGAGAGAAGTCTCCGGAATCTGTCGAATACCTTGATACCAAGTGGCTGTAATCCTGGTTGAACATTATGAAGGGGGCTGATGCCGATTTTGATCAGCCTCCTTTCATTGTTTTCCATTGATTATTGTCGTTGATGTTACCGGTTATTACTTCTGGTAATGTCATCGTCTTATATATGGAAACAACTTGCTGTTATATATTTGTCGGCAAATTATAGGGGTAATGGCGGGGAAAAACAGGGATTCTTATACTGAACAGTTCATGTCATTGTTCTCGGAGCACCGCAAGGGGTTCGAGAACATAGCATACTCGTATGTGCATGACAGGGAGGTCGCCAAGGACATGGTGACGGATGTCTTCGTCCATCTGTGGTCGCACAGGGAGGAGATTGACTGGGATGTCAATCTCAAAGGGTATGTCTATATGGGAATCCGTTCGAGATGCATCTCATGGCTGCGCAGGCAGCAGTCTGCCAGAAAGGCTCATGACTATATGGCCCGTGACAGAAAGTGGCGGGAAGAGAGCGCCATCGCAGCCCTTGCCGATGACAGTGTCTCTTCAAGACTGTTCAGCAGCGAGGTCATCTCCATCTTCCGTAAGGAACTTGACAGAATGCCCGGCCTCACCAGAGAAGTGTTCCTGGCAAGCCGTATCGGTGACCGGACCTATCAGGAGATAGCCATGACGCTCGGCATTAAGGAACGCCGTGTCGCGACAGAGATGCAGAAGGCCCTGGACATCCTGAGGAAAGGGCTTAGGGATTATATCTGACAGGACAGCGCTATGCTGTAATACAATAAAGGCTGCCCGCGGGCAGCCTTTCGATTTAATATTGAGTATGGTGCATGTGCAGGTCAACTGATCTTTTTCTCCTTCGCCCTGACGAGTTTGTCCTTGAGAATGTCTACACAGTCGACAACCGCATCTTCAAAACTCTTTGCATTTCTCTCGATGACAAGGTCATTGCCCGGGATCCTGACATGGACTTTGACATTTTTGTTCTGATGTTCCGGAAGCAGTGACATTACTACCTCTACGCTTGTGATTTCATCATAGAATTTTGGAAGTTTGGAAAGTTTCTTGTCTACGAAGTCCAGAAGTTTCTGGTCTGCATCAAACTTGATGGATTGTACTCTAATCTCCATTTTTACCTCCATTTTTAGCCCTTGGATGGGCGGTTTGATAAACTTTTTTGAGTTTCTCGATGGTGTTGTGGGTGTAGACCTGGGTGGCTGCCAGCGAGGAATGTCCGAGGAACTCCTTGATGGAATAAAGGTCTGTGCCGTTGTCAAGCAGTTCCGTGGCAATCGTATGCCTCAGGACATGCGGTGACTTCTTCCCGGTGAATCCTTCCTCGCCGCCCAGTTCGTCTTTGACTGCCCTGTCAATGTACTCAGGATATATCCTGCGTCCTCTGGCAGTGACAAAAAGTGCCGGCTCCCCGTCTCCATTTCCACAAATCATCTCAACTGCTTGTAAATATAGTGAAATTTCTTCACATAATGAAGCCGTGAGCGGAATTTCACGAGTTTTGTCTCCCTTGCCTCTGACAGTGACTGCCTTCCTGCTCATGTCCAGGTCTGCGGTGTTAAGCCCTGCCAGTTCGGCCCGTCTCATGCCTGTGCAGTATAGTGTGGAGATTATGGCTCTTGCAAGTCTTTTTTTGTACAGCCACAGCATGAATCTGTGCCTGTCTCCGGACTCTTTGAGCATCATGGCGGCGACAGGGTCGGCGGACTGCCTGTATCCATGGCGGCGGGATCTGATGTATCTGTCAATGAAGTCCCCGGGAAATATGTCTGCCTGTGAGTATACGAAGATGTCCGTATCTGAGAAATATCTTTCGATGGCCGACTGCCGGTAGATTTCAGGGATTCTTCTGGACATTTTCGGTCTTGTGACTGTTTTGACAGGGTTGGATGTCATCAGGTCTTCTTTCATGAGGAAGCGGCAGAATCCGCTCAGCACCGAGAGATGCAGGTTTACCGTGCGCGGGTTCATCTTCCGTTCGTTCATGAGCCACGCCTCGTAACTGCGGATCATCCCGCGTGTCATTGCCTCTATGACTTCCGTATCCGGAATCCCTGTCCATTGTCTGGCTTCATCGGCCCTGTCCCTGAAGCAGTATGACAGGAAATCCTTCAGCACATCAGAGTATATCCTTACAGTCTTTTCCGAATATCTCCGGATATCCCTGATGTACATTATATATTTTTCTGCCGGGTTCATTGTCCGTTTCCGTCCTTGGGAGCAAGCCCCATTTCTGCCGCTTTCTGCCGCATGAGCCTGTCGGCCTCTTCGAAACTGTTCTCTATTTTCCCGTCAAGTATGGCGTTCTTTACATATTCAAGCAGGATGCCGACCGGCCTGCCCGGGGCAATGCCGAATGTTTCCATGATGTATTCGCCTCTGATCGGGTTTTTGAAGTTGCGGATGGCGTCTTTCTCTTCCACCTCTACCAGTTTCTGCCTTACGATGTCGAAGTTGTGCCTGAGCCGCTCCACTTTCTTCGGGTTTTTGGATGTGATGTCGGCCTTGCACAGGACCATCAGGTCGTCTATGTCGTTCCCGGCATCGAACAGGAGTCTCCTGACGGCAGAGTCTGTGACTTCTTCTGTGACAAGGGCGATGGGCCTGAGGTGCAGGGACACGAGTTTCTGGACATACTTCATCTTCTCGTTGAGCGGCATCTTCATCTCCTGGAATATTTTCGGGACCATTCTTGCTCCCACTACTTCATGCCCGTGGAAGGTCCATCCGGCATGGGGGTCGTATCTTTTGGTGGCAGGTTTCCCTATGTCATGAAGGAGTGCCGCCCATCTGAGCCACAGATAGGGGGCGGTGCGCACCTTCTCTTTTTCTTCATTGTCTTCGTAGTAGCGGTCTTTGAGTTCTCCCTTGCCGATAAGTTCCATCTCTGTCCGTGCTACATTGTCCACAACTTCGAGGGTGTGGGAGAAATTCTCCTTGTGGCCTTTCCCCTCCACTGTCTCTGTCCCTTTCAGTCTTGACAGTTGTGGCAGGACATATTCCAGAAGCCCGGTCTCGTCCATGAGCCTGAAGCCGGTTGACGGCCTTTCGCAGACAAGCACCTTGTTGAGTTCTTCCGTGATACGTTCCTTTGACAGGATGCACATCCTGTCCCTGTTTCTGGATATCGATTCGAGCGACTCCGGAACAATCCTGAATTCGTGTCCGGGCCCTGAGAGCCTTGTGGCAAATCTGATGGCCCTGACCATGCGGAGGGGGTCATCGCTATATGTCGTGTCCGGGTCGAGCGGGGTCCTTATGATGCCGGAGGCAAGATCCTTTATCCCTCCGAACGGGTCTATCAGTGCCCCGAAGTCTTCTTTCTGGAGACTGAATGCCATCGCATTGATTGTGAAGTCCCTGCGTTTCTGGTCATCTTCCAGCGTCCCGTTTTCGACTATCGGTTTGCGGGAGTCGCGCCTGTATGACTCTTTCCTCGCCCCGACAAATTCCACTTCGATACCTTTGTATCTGAGCATGGCCGTGCCGAAATTCCTGAATACGGAGACATTGCTGTGTACGGCTTCCCCTACGGCTTCGGCAAGGTCGATCCCGCTGCCTTCGACGACTATGTCGATGTCCTTGCTCGGGCATCCGAGAAAACAGTCCCTGACATAGCCTCCTATGACAAATGCCCTGACACCTTTTTTTTCTGCGATGTCAGAGATGATTGAAAATATCCTGTGGTCAAGAAATCCCTGTGTGATGGTCATCTGTCCTTTCCGTTATTTGCCGGCATCCCGAGCATCTCGCTGTATGACGGTGCGTGGCTTATGAATTCATATCTTTGCCTCTCCGGGACGCAGCCTTCCTTTTTCCTGCATATGAACGTGCGCTTCCCGTTGGTGATGATGATGTACCTGACGTCCAGTACCATATTGTACCTTATGGCCTGGTCGAGTACCTTGCTGTCTATCTCCACTTCAGGCCGTTTGCATTCGACTACGGCAAGCGGCGCCGCTTTTCTGTCATATACGATGATGTCGGCCCTGAACAGTTTGTCCCCCAGTCTGAAAGACGTTTCACTCATCATCATGTGCAGTGGTACGTGCATAGTGTCCTGCAGCATGGATATGAACCATTGCCTGACCTTCTCTTCCGGGGTCAGTGCGACTTCCTTTTTCCTGAGCGGATCCCATATTGTGCTGTCAGTCATCGTATCCAGTCATACCCGGCTGCCGGGCAACATTTACAGGGGACAAAGATACGCAGAATATTTGACAAAGTCATGGCTGATGCCGTTGGTGGAACAGCCGGTACAGAGACGGTACAGCACCGATATAGAGGTGGTGCCGAGGTGGTGCAGTGGCAGTCCGGTGACTGGGCTGACTGCGGGAGGGGACTTTCCGATGTTCTTGCCTGTCCTGTGAGTTCTGCCTGTCTTGTGAGTGCAGTGCGAGGTCATGCGGGATCAACATCGATCACAATGTGCCCTTCGTACTTCTCTGCCTGTTCAAAATCTGATATCTTTTCGCCCAGAAGCCGTTTTGTCGCGGCCAGATGCCTGTCTTTTTTCAGGGTGAGGCGGATGATGCGGATAAATCTGTCCGACACCTTGTCGATAGCCGGGCTGTACGGCCCTGTGAGTTCATAAGTCGGGCTCCCGCTTTCAAGGATGCCTGCAAGTTTTGTCCCCATCCTTTCGGCCCTGATTTCCATTGTGTCGCGTATGCAGATGTTCACGATCCTTGTATATGGAGGGAAGCCGAACATCTTTCTTTCCATCAGCAGCGACCTTTCCGGGACTGTCTCCTGTCCCGAAAGGATCCGGTATATGGGATGTTCCGGTGTCGAGGTCTGGATTACAAACAGCCCTTTCTTCCCTCTGCGCCCACATCTGCCGCGGAACTGCTCGAGCAGTTGTGCCGCCCTTTCATCGGCCCTGAAATCCTGGACACTGAGCAGAGTGTCTGCCTGCAGTACTGCAACAAGACTGAGACCGGGAAAATCAAACCCTTTTGTCACCATCTGTGTGCCGATAAGAATGTCGATCTCTCCCCGGCTGAATTTTCTGATGACATCTTTGCTGTAGGTCTGCCGTTGTGCCGAATCGCTGTCCAGTCTGGCAATCCTTGCCTCGGGAAATATTGCCGCTGTCTCTTCCTCTATCTTCTGTGTGCCGGCACCAAGCCCTTTGAGCAGGCCTCCGCATTCCGGACATCTGCCTGTGAATGCTGTGCCGTAGCCGCAATAGTGGCATACCATTCTCCCTCCGGAAAGTTCCCCGTCTTCTCCTGATGCCCCATTGCCCTTGTGCCAGGAGAGGCTGACGTTGCAGTGGGGGCATTTCGGGATGGCTCCGCATACTGTGCATTGCAGGGCAGTGGAATATGCTCTTCTGGCGCGGAAAAGCATGACCTGTTCCCCTCTTGACAGCGCATCTCTGATGTGCCCGATGAGTGTCAGGGAAAATGACCCTTCCATGCCTCTTTTCTTTCTTTCTGCGATTGTGTCAATAATCTCTATGTCGGCGTCTTCGGATTCATGATATCTGACATCCAGTTCTGCCAGTTCGAACTTTCCTGTCACACAGTTGTGCAGAGACTCGAGAGACGGAGTGGCCGAGCCAAGCAGAATATTGCTCCCGTGGATGCCTGCAAGCATTATGGCGGTGTCTCTCCCGTTGTAGCGCGGGGCAGGGGATTCCTGCTTGTATGAGGAGTCATGCTCTTCGTCCACTATGACAAGACCGAGGTCGTGATGCGGGAGAAAGAGGGCGGAGCGTGTGCCGAGTACAATGTAGCCCTGTCCTTTACGTACGCCGGCTGCTGTCTTTCTTCTTCTTGCCGGTGTCTCTCCCGAATGGAATATCATGAGCATTTCCCCGAAGACTTTTCTGAGCCTGTCTTCGAGTTGCCTCCCTAATGCAATTTCCGGCACAAGGTACAGGACATTTTTCCCTGAACCTATGGCTTCCATTGCAAGCATGATGTATATCTCTGTCTTCCCGGAGCCGGTCACTCCTTTCAGAAGGGCAGGCTTCCCCATGCGGAATGCCTCTTTTATCTTGGTACAGGCCTGTGTCTGCGGCCCGGAAAGCACGATGCCGTCCTGCATCGGCGTTGCTTCTTCAGGTGTCTTCCCCGGATTTTTCCCGTCCTGGATATCCATGGCAGGATATGCGCCTTTGTACACTTCCCCTATGGTGCACATGTAGTAGTCCGACACGGTTCTCCACAGTTGTATCTCCTGTGCAGATACCGGATACAGTCCCTTTTCGAAGGCGTTTATCTCACGGATTTTTCCGGGGTCTATTTCGGGAACGACATCTGAGGCACTTACTGTGCCTATGTATTCTTTACCGGCGAACTGTACCCTGACCCTGTCCCCGGCCTCGATCCTGTGGTCTGTCGCATGCGTGCTTTCCGGGTTTATGTCTTCGTCACCTGTCTCTACCCTGTGGTCTGTCGCATACGTGTTTTCCGGGTTTATGTCTTCGTCATCTGTCTCTTCCCCATTCCCGGAGTACCAGTAAGAATAGTATGGCTCCCATCCGATCTTGACGGGAATAATCACTTTTATGTACTTCTTTACAGGCATGGAGCATGTGTGTGCTGGATGGAACATTGGTATTGACCCGTACTGGATAGCCGTTACAGTTATCGGACAAAAATAAATCATTTATTACAGTTCAGCAAGGCCCTTGTGATGTCAATGGGCATTTCATGATTTGTTATTGTTTTGTACGATCATGGCAAAGAGAGTTGCATCTGACGGCCTCCTGACAGCGCTTTTAATGAAAAAACAGGGGCTCCCGTCGCCGGATGCCCCTTCCTCTTTGGGATATGCTGTCAAACAAAATCAGAAAGAGGTATGTATAAGTTCATTCCCGAGTTTGTGCAGGGCAGACTCTATCTTGTCGACCTGTGCCCTGCGGGGCTTGGCCACCCCGTGCATATAGTTCCACATCTGTTTCGGATTGATTCCGGCAATCTTGCCCAATGCGGTAGGAGTGATTACTCCTGCGTAGTATTCCAGGAATCCCTGCACATCATATTTGTATTCTATTTCATATTCCCCGTCAAGCCAGTCCGGATAGACGGCTGCGACGTCCTTGCCGATTTCTTCCTTTGTGAGCCGTATGGTCTCAAGCATTTCCTCCTTGGCCTGGTCGATTGTATCTCCAATTCCGAAAAATGACGGCACCTCTTCGCAATATACGGAATATGTCCCGTCTGCTGCCCTGTCAATTATAGCCT
>JADILX010000034.1 GCA_017695025.1 Candidatus Cryptobacteroides excrementavium | reverse complement strand
TACAGCTCCGGGGATCCACCTCTACCCATACCGAACAGAGAAGTTAAGCCCGGACGCGCCGATGGTACTGCCCGAGGGCGGGTGGGAGAGTAGGTTGCTGCCGCATTTTTCGGGGGAGGGACTGCATGACTGGAGAGTCATCTGTCCCTCCCCTTTTTTATTTGTCCGCCAGGCTGACATTAGAGGGACGTATCTGTCCATAGAGGGCTTTAAGTACGGGCAGGTGTGTCAGTATATCCGGTAATGGTGCACGAAGTAGTTGGTAATTACCGATTCCTCTGACGGACGGCGGGGCAAGGCAGAACGCCAAGGTTTGTCCGGACAGATGAAACTATTTCGTGCACCATTACCATGAAAAATGATAATTGAGTATTTGAAACATGACACCTTCAGGAGTCCGGACACAAAATTGGAGATGACCTAAAAGTTTTTATATCTCTTTGAGAATCGAATATTCGAATGAAGGACTGAGGTTGACCTCACGGAAAAACAATAAGAAAGGGGATGACTTGCATTTTTGAGTCATCCCCTTATTTGCTTTTAGCCAATACTGTTCGTCAGCCTTGCTGGAATTTTCTGGAGGCTCTGGACATCTGCTGGAGTTCGATGGTCATCTGCTCTGATTCCTGCAGAAGATTCAGGTAGAGATATGCTACCGTCAGATTGACATTCTTGCTCTGGATATCTTCCATCAGAGACTTGCGCATGTCTGAAAACTCTGTCTGGAGCGCAGATATCTTCTCGTCATATTTTCTCAGGTCCTCATAGTTCCCGCTGCTGCAAATCCCGGAGATTCCGTCTACAATTCCGATTACCTTGTCCCTGCTGGATGCAAACTCTTTTGCATATTGCTCCGGAAGCGGAGAGAAGTTGTTGTCCACATGTTCGTATACAGGCTCGCAGATTCTTCTCAGAGAGTAGTACAACTGCTCCATATTGTTGAACATCTGGTGGAACCATGCACTTTTTCTCAGACCTTCTTCAGTATCCATATGTCTCAGACATAATGTCTCCTTGCGTCTCAGGTTCTTGAGCCGGATTTTCTCCTGCTTCAGTTCATTGCTGGTCTTGCGCAGGGTCTTTACATTCTCTTCGATAAGGCCGTCGGTAATTTTCCTGTATTTTTCAGCGAGACCACCGAGAAACCCGACCTCATGCCGTGTCACATAACTGCTTACAAGTTTCCATGTCTGAGAATTGTCCTGACTTGCAAGGATGGCGCGGAAATCTTTGTCCCCGTTGATGTCCTCGTTCTTCTGCTTGAAGCGGATATTGTTGTGGATGAGGGCGGCAAGTCCGGCAATCACTATGATGACAGCCACAACATTCCCTCCGAAATGCATGAGCAGTGCAATTATGAATGCGCTGGTGAATGCCACGCCCGCCGTCACAAACCAGCCTCCTATTACAGACAGTACGCCTGTCACTCTGAATACTGCACTTTCACGGCTCCATGCCCTGTCTGCGAGCGAAGATCCCATTGCCACCATGAATGTCACATAGGTGGTTGAAAGCGGAAGTTTCAGGGATGTACCGAATGCTATCAGCATGGATGCGACAACAAGGTTGACTGAAGCACGGACAAGGTCATACGATGCCCCGTCGGCAATCACTATGTCTTCCATGTCAAATCTCCTGTTGATCCAGTTGCGCACTTTCGGCGGAGTGATGGCGATAAGTCCGGTTGCCATCGAACTTGACCATCTGACTATGCTTCTTGCGACTCTTGAAGAACCGAACATTTCATCTCCTTCATCCTGTTTTGCAAGGCTTATTTCTGTCTTGGTGACGTTATGCGCCTTTTTGGATGTGGCGAGCGCTATCACCATCACGATTCCTGCAAGGAAAAGGAAGATGACAGGAGTCTTGGCCGGCTCGTTCAGCACACCCATCATATGGGCTGCCGGATCTGTCTCGCCTGATGCCATGTAGTCAAGGTATGCATCATATCCAGTGAGCGGTACGCCTATGAAGTTCACGAGGTCGTTCCCGGCAAATGCTGTCGCAAGGGCAAACGTGCCTATCAGTACAACTATCTTGAATACGTTTACCTTACAGAAATGGAGCACCTGCATCAGCATTGTGAAGAATACCAGGCAGATCCCGAGAAGTTCCCAGGTGTGCTCTGCTATCCATGCCTTCACATCGTCCGTCATGAAAGAGAGGTCTTTTGCACCTTTTATAAGGAGGAAATATATGATGGCTGTTGCCGCTATACCTCCGAAAATGCCTATCTTCCATTTCAGGTTGTGCCTGTAGTTGAATGTAAATATCAGTCTGGATATATACTGGATGAGCATGCCGAAGAAAAACGCAAGGGCCACCGAGACGAAAATCGCCATTATCACAGAAAGAGCCTTCTCGGTATTCATGTAGTCTGCAAATCCAAGCCCGTTGTCCCCGCCTGCGATTTCGAGCATTGAGAATGCGAATGTCGCACCGAGGAGTTCAAAGACCATTGATACCGTTGTGGATGTCGGCATGCCGAGGGAGTTGAATACATCAAGAAGAATGATGTCGGTCACCATGACGGCCAGGCAGATGTACATTATGGACTGGAAACTGAACTGTTCCGGCCTGAATATCCCGTGCCGGGCGATGTCCATCATGCCGTTGCTCATGATTGCGCCTATGAATACGCCTGCGGCAGCAATAGTGATTATTGTACGGAATTTTGCTACTTTAGAGCCGATTGCCGAATTGAGGAAATTTACTGCGTCATTGCTTACTCCCACCCACAGATCCGAGATGGCAAGTATGAACAGAAAAATGACAAATCCCAGATAAATGAAGTCCATTGGATTCAGATTCTTATTATTTTCGCGGCAAAGGTAACGAACTATACGTTAATAACAATCAAGACCATGTTAAATTATTGTTACGATATACCGTAACTATTTTTTTACATTTCTGTAATCAAATATTTCCCGATACATCAGATTTTAAAGTCTGAAAAATCATACCTTTGTCCAAAATTCATTCTGTATGATGAAAGAGAAGATTCTGATAGTCGACGATGAGGCGGACATAAGGGAGATACTTAAGTTCAATCTTGAGAATGCCGGGTACGAGGTGGACTGTGCCGGGTCTGCCGAGGAGGCGCTTTCGATGTTCACCCCTTCATATTCCCTTATACTCCTTGATGTGATGATGGAAGGCATGTCCGGCTTCAAGATGGCCGAAGTGCTGAGAAAAGAAAAGAAGACTCAGGTCCCCATAATATTCCTGACGGCGAGGAGCGGTGAGAACGACCTTCTTACAGGTTTTTCTGCCGGAGGGGATGACTATATAGGTAAGCCGTTCTCCATACATGAGGTGCTTGCAAGGGTCAAGGCTGTCATTAAAAGAAGCCGGCCCCATGCTGAAACAGAGAAGACGGCACAGCCGATTGTCGCCGGACATCTCAGGATAGATGTCATGAGCAAGATGGTGTATGCGGACGATACCGCTATTGTACTGTCCAAAAAAGAGTTTGAGATACTCAGTCTTCTGGCATCGCATGCAGGCAGGGTGTACTCGCGTGAAGAGATTATAGGCGAACTCTGGAAAGATGCCCCGTATGTGCTCGACAGGACCGTGGATGTCCATATTGCCCGGATAAGGAGCAAACTCGGGACTTATAAGAATTATCTTACCAACAGGTCCGGATACGGATACTGTTTCAGTGTCATGGAAACGGACGAATGACATTTGTTTGATCAGGCATGCACAGGAAATGGACATACAAGAAGCAGTTGCTTCTTTATTTCGCCGGGGTATTCACGGTCTTTGCCGCCCTTATCGTCATTTTTCAACTCAGCAGCGAGAGACGGTACAAGGAAGAGATTCTCCAGTCCAGGCTTTCCGTATATTCGGATATTATAGCCCAGACCGAACGGTACAGGGATGTCCTGTCGCTTCTCCCTTCCGACCTCCGGGTCACGGTGATGCATAAGGACGGGAACGTGGTTTTCGACTCAAGGGCGGATGCTGATTCCCTGGACAACCATATCATGCGTCCTGAAGTCCAGATGGCCATCATGAGTTCAGAAGGATTTGCCGTCAGGGTTTCGGATACGACGGGCATGCCGTATTTCTATTTTGCAAAGTCTTACGGAGGCTTCCTGGTCAGGGTCGCCTTGCCGTATGAAGTGGATGTCAAGCGATTTTTCCAGCCTGACACGTTTTTCCTTATCCTGGTGTTCTCATTGTTTGTGGTCGCATTGTTTTCCCTCATATTTCTTGCCGACCATTTCGGGGAGGGCATTTCCAGGCTGCACAGTTTTGCCGAGGCTGCCGAGAAGGGGGCGGTGGACTATGACAGGATTACATTCCCAGATTCGGAACTCGGGGCCATCGGGGAGAAGATGCTTGAAAGTTACCGGCGCCTGGAGAGGAGCAACAATATGATTGCCCTTGAAAAAGAGAGGCTGCTCCTGCATATACATTACTACGACGGGGGTATTGCCATCTTTACTCCGGACCGGGAGAAACAGTATGCCAACTATAAGTTCATCCAGTTTGTCAACACTCTGCTTGACCGTCCTACCCCTGATATAGGGGACATATGGAAAAGTCCGGTCTTTGCACCGCTCTACGAGTTCCTTGACCATAGTACTCCTGTCAAGACAGACATGCCGCCGGTATTTCGCTTTAAGCATGCCAAAGGCGGCAGAAACTATGACATACAGATGCTGATATATCCTGACAACGGTTTTGAGATAACCATCAATGATGTTACGGAAACCGAAAAGAACAGGAACATGAAGCAGCAGATGACAAATAATATCGCCCATGAACTCAGGACACCGGTCAGCAGTGTCAGGGGATATCTTGAGACATTGATTTCGTGTCCTGATGTGCCGGAAGCGAGAAGACAGGTGTTCATAGACAGGGCATATGCCCAGACATTGCGCCTTTCAGACCTTATCCGGGATATAGCCCTCATCACCAAGATAGAGGAGGCCCCGGAACAACTTCAGAAAGAGAAGGTCAGCCTCAAGTCTGTCTCGGACGAGATTTTCGAGGAATTCAGGGAGTCGCTTCAGGCAAAGGGCATCACAGTCGAGAACATGCTGTCGGATGACCTCGTTATCAGGGGAAATGCATCGCTCATATATGCCGTATTCAGAAATCTTGTGGAGAACAGCATCAAATATGCCGGTGAAAACATCAGGATTCACCTTGAATGTTATGCCCGCAGCGACGACCACTATCATTTTACCTATTATGATACAGGCAAGGGCGTGAGCGAGGATCATCTGCCGCGGATTTTCGAGCGGTTCTACAGGGTTTCCGAGGGCCGGACAAGGGATGCCGGCGGCTCAGGTCTCGGCCTGTCCATCGTCAGGAACGCCATAGCCTTTCATGGCGGCGACATCCGTGCCGTCAACCGCCGTGAAGGCGGCCTTGAGTTCATTTTCTCGCTCAGTAAAATATGATACTGCACAAAAGTCACTGATCCGGACTTAGTATTTCAAAACAGCCGGCCCTGTGGAAAACTCAGGGCCGGTTTTTTTGTCTCAAGGGATAAATTTGCCTAAATTTGGAAGCCGAAAATTCGATGTTGCACAGGCTGGCATATTAACATAATTAATACTAATCATAAATAATCATTTGTTGTTGGAGATGAAAAAGATTGTACTTATTGTGGCTTTGGCCCTGCTGCCGCTGGTGTCGTATCAGGCATCTGCAGGCACTTTTATCGTGAAGAACGGGAAGGCCTCGGGCCGTATTCTGGCTGCCGGCACACAGGCAGAGCAGGATGCGGCTTTTCTTCTGCAGGATTTTGTGGAACGGCTGACCGGTGTCCAGACGCAGATTCTTCCGCTGGACAGCAAGCCGAAGAAAGGTGATGTGGTCATCTCCGGTGTGGTGCCGGAGTCAGGCCTTACCGATGATGCCTTCAGGGTCACTGTTACAGACGGAAGGACAGAGATAGTTTCCGGAGGAGGCAACGGCTCATCCTATGCAGTAGTCACTCTGCTTGAGAATTATTTCGGGGTGAGGTATTATGCCGCTGATGCACTTTACTATGACAGCGTGAAGAGCCTTTCCCTTCCTGACGGACTTTCTTTCAGCGAGACTCCGACGTTCAGGTATCGCCAGACGCAGTCCTATTCCCTTGCCCTCGACCCTCTCTATAAAGTATGGTTCAGGCTTGAGGAGCCTAAGGAAGCGTTTGCCGGCAATCTGTGGGTACATACGTTCAACCACATCCTCCCGGCTTCTGTCTATGGAAATGAACATCCCGACTGGTACTCTTTCATCCGGGGGGAACATCGTCCGGGCAAGGCCAGCCAGTGGTGCCTGACCAATCCTGAGGTCTTTGAGGCTGCATGCGTGCAGATAGATTCCATATTCAAGGCCAACCCTGGGATGAATATGATTTCAGTCAGCCAGAACGATGGCAACAACACATATTGCCAGTGCCCTGACTGTATGGAGGTCATTGAGAGGGAAGGCTCGGTGTCCGGGCTTTATATCGAGTTTCTCAACAAGTTGGCAGAGCGTTTCCCTGACAAGGAGTTCTCGACTCTTGCATATCTTTTCACGATGAATCCTCCGGAGCATGTCCGGCCGCTCCCTAATGTGAACATAATGCTCTGTGACATCGACTGCGACAGGGAAGTACCCCTCACCGACAATGCCTCAGGCCAGTATTTCATGAAGGCTCTTGAAGGCTGGTCGAAGATATCCGACAATATATACATGTGGGACTACGGTATCAATTTCGACAATATGGTCGCCCCGTTCCCTAACTTCCATATCATCCAGCCGAACATGCAGATATTCAGGGATCATCATGTCACGATGCATTTCTCGCAGATAGGGGCTACTTACGGTACGGATTTCTCCGAGATGCGCTCCTGGCTCGCAGCAAAACTGATGTGGAACGTGGACGCCGACATTGACTCCCTGATGACGACATTCCTTGACGGCTATTATGGCCCAGCCGGGAAATATCTTTACCAGTACGAGAAGATGAGGGAAGGCGCCTTGCTTGCATCCGGGCAGCGCCTGTGGATATATGATTCTCCTGTCAGCCATAAGGACGGGATGCTTAATGCCGCCTGCCGCAAGCAGTACAATCTGCTTTTCGACAAGGCAGAGGCTGCAGTTGCCGGCCAGCCGGAATATCTGGAACGGGTGTGGGTCGCACGGCTTCCTCTCCAGTATTCTGAACTTGAGATTGCCCGGGCAGAAGGATGCAAAGATCCGGCTGCCATCAGTGAGGCTCTGGACCTTTTTGAAGAAAGGACGGCGATGTTCGGTATCCCTACCCTCAATGAGCGGAACAACAGTCCGGCAGACTATTGCAAACTTTACAGGGAACGCTATCTCCCTGGAGAACGTACCAACAAGGCTCTTGGCGCCAAGGTCGAATATGTAGTGGAGCCGACAGCGGAAAAATATCAGGAGATAGGCCGGGATGGTCTGACGGACGGCATATATGGAGGCTCTACTTTCGTTGAAAGTTGGGTCGGCTGGGAAGGCTGTGACGGTGAGTTTGTTGTCGACCTCGGAAAAGAGACGGAGATTTCCTATGTCGGAGGGGATTTCCTGCATCAGTTGGGTGCATGGATCCTGCTTCCCCGCGGATTGAGATGCTGGACTTCTGTTGACGGGACTGATTATACCCTTTTCGGGGAAACAGAGGTTGCCGAAGACAATTCCCCACAGGTGAAATTCGAGAAGATCGGCTGCCAGTCCGATACTCCTGTCAAGGCAAGGTATGTCAAAATCGCCGTTGAAGGCACAAAGATGTGCCCGTCATGGCACTATGGTGTAGGCCAGCTCTCATGGTTCTTCCTCGACGAAGTTGAGATTTATTAAATGTATTTTGTTAGTCAGGTTATTATGATGAACAAACTGATTTTCTTCTATGGCGACAGGCTCGGGATGACCGGCTCGACAGACTATGTGAGCGAGCCGTCATGGGAGTTCTACGATCTTCTGAAAGATCCGCATGAGGATCATAACGCCTATTCCGATCCGGAATATCAGGCTGTCATCAGAAAGATGAAGAAAGAGATGATGAGGCTGAAGGCCGAGACCGGGGATACGGATCCGGACTCGGAGAGGATGCACGGGATTCTTGCTGCCCAGGGACTGGAGTAGCCGTCCATGGAAGAATTGTCATAAAGTAGACTGAATTTGTCCGGAATGCTCCATAAGTCATTCCGGACAAATTTTTTATGGTCTGCCCTGTGGATTTGGCATGTTTTTTTCTACATTTGCGGCCGGTCAAAAATTACAGAAGATGTCAAATTTGTCAGGACGGATTTCACAGATAATAGGCCCTGTAGTCGATGTCTGGTTCGACTTGTCGGGAGAAGAAGTTTCAAGGCAGTTGCCGCGTATCCATGATGCACTTGTCATCAGGAAAAAGGACGGGCGTACACTCATAACGGAAGTCCAGCAGCATATCGGGGAAGATACAGTGAGGACTGTGGCGATGGACAGTACCGACGGTCTGCAGAGGGGGATGGAAGTCATCAATACCGGGAAGCCGATTACCATGCCTGTAGGAGAACAGATAAGGGGGCGTGTGATGAATGTTGTGGGAGACTGTATAGATGGCATGAAGCCTCTCGACATGGCTGGCGCATTCCCGATTCACAGGGAGCCGCCGAAGTTTGAAGACCTGAAGACTTCCCAGGAGGTGCTGTTTACCGGTATCAAGGTCATCGACCTTCTCGAGCCATATCTCAAAGGCGGGAAAATAGGCCTTTTCGGAGGTGCCGGTGTCGGGAAGACTGTCCTTATCAAGGAACTCATCAACAATATAGCCAAAAAGCATAACGGATTCTCTGTCTTCGCCGGAGTAGGAGAAAGGACAAGGGAGGGCAATGACCTTCTGAGGGAAATGATTGAGTCCGGGGTTATCCGTTATGGGGATGAATTCCTTAAAAGCATGGAGGAAGGACACTGGGATCTTTCCAAGGTTGACTATAATGAAGTCCCGAAGTCTCAGGTGGCTATGGTGTTCGGGCAGATGAACGAGCCTCCTGGAGCGCGTTCTTCCGTGGCTTTGTCGGGACTTACTCTTGCAGAGTCGTTCAGGGACAGCAAAGGGACAGATGGGCCGAAAGACATATTGTTTTTCATTGACAATATTTTCCGTTTCACGCAGGCCGGTTCTGAGGTGTCTGCTCTTCTCGGCAGGATGCCGTCTGCAGTGGGCTATCAGCCTACTCTCGCTACGGAAATGGGACAGATGCAGGAGCGTATCACTTCTACCAAGGACGGCTCCATTACATCCGTGCAGGCAGTATATGTCCCTGCCGATGACCTTACCGACCCGGCTCCGGCCACAACCTTTACGCACCTTGATGCGACTACCGTGCTCAGCCGAAAAATTACAGAACTCGGTATCTATCCGGCTGTTGATCCGCTGGAGTCCACTTCCCGTATCCTCGATCCTAACATCGTCGGTCAGGAGCATTATGATACAGCACAGAGAGTCAAGCAGATCCTTCAGAAGAACAAGGAACTGCAGGATATCATCTCCATTTTGGGCATGGATGAACTTTCTGATGAGGACAAGCTGACGGTCAACAGGGCACGCAGGGTGCAGCGTTTCCTTTCGCAGCCATTTGCGGTGGCGGAACAGTTTACCGGTGTGCCGGGGGTCATGGTGTCGATAGAAGATACCATAAAGGGATTCAATATGATACTTGACGGGGAAGTCGACTATCTGCCTGAACAGGCATTCCTGAATGTCGGTACAATAGAGGAGGCCATAAAGAAAGGCGAGGCCATCCTTGCTTCGGTAAAGGGGCAGCCGCACGTGGCATGATATGAAATAGAATAAATTTATGGACAATACCGCAGACATATATCTTGATATCACCTCTCCGGACACATCTCTGATAGGGATGATGGTCGGAAAAGTCTCTCTGCCGGGCCGGGCCGGCCGGTTTACTGTATTGCCGGGCCATGCACCGATGATCTCCTCTTTGTCAGAAGGGGACATTGAATATACGGCAGGGCGCAATACCAGGACGCTCCATGTAAAGTCCGGGTTTGTGGAGGTGAGTGAAAACAAGGTGTCGGTCTGTGTAGAGATTTGACCCTGGGAGATAAGGAGGAATAATGAACCGGTGGATCAGACATATATTTTTCTTGCTTGCCATGTCATTGCCTATGTCTGTGGTTTCATGCGTTGCATCTGACTCCGGCAGTGAAAGTGCCGCGGAGGAGGATATTGATGTCCAGGGCGTGATATTCGGGCATATAGGTGATGCTTACGAGTGGCATATCACCGATATAGGTGACAGGAGCATCTCTATTCCGCTTCCGGTCATTGTAAAGAGCAGCACGGGCTGGCACTGTTTCCTTTCCTCGCGTCTTGAGGACGGGGCGGTGTACGAGGGGCTCTTTATTTCGGAGTCTGAAAAGAACAGCGGGAAAATAGTGGAAATCGACTCCTCCGGCAACGAAGTGCGTCCGTTAGACATATCCATCACCAAGAATGTCTTTGCGCTGATGATAAACAGCACCATACTGGTGGCTCTGATTCTGTGCTGTTCGAGGTGGTATCGCAGGCATGACGCCCTGAAGGAGGCTCCAAAGGGAGTGGCGGCGTTGCTCGAGCCTGTCATAGCGATGATAAATGACGATGTGATAAAGGACTCTGTCGGTCCGGGCTATCAGAAATTTGCCCCGTATCTGCTGACAGTATTCTTTTTCATCCTTATCAACAACCTGATGGGCATAGTGCCGTTCTTTCCGGGAGGGGCCAACATCACGGGTAATATAACCATCACATTCGTGCTGGCATTCATTACTTTCCTCCTTACCAACCTCACGACTAACAGATATTATTGGAAAGACATCTTCTGCCCTGAAGTGCCTTTTTGGCTGAAGCCTATATTGATAGTGATAGAGGTATTCGGGATGTTCACCAAGCCGTTTGCGCTGATGCTCCGACTTTTTGCCAATATAATGGCCGGACATTGCCTGATACTCTGTGTGGTGGTTATGATATTCATTACGGCTAAACTCGGGGTGTTGATAGGCGGGTCGATGACAGTCGTGTCCGTAGTCTTCGGGATATTTATGGATTGTCTTGAACTGCTTGTCGCCTTTATCCAGGCATATGTATTTACGATGCTGTCTGCGGTGTTCATAGGTCTGTCGCGGGAGCGTCCTCAGGAGGAGAAGGGCAGGTGACGGCATCGGGGCCTCATGCAGGCAATGACAGAAAACGGGATTTTGACAGGATTAATATAGAACAATTTAAATTATTGACATCATGTTACTTTCAACAGTATTGCTCCAGGCTCTTGCCGGGGCTTCAATCGGGAAACTGGGAGCGGCCATAGGTGCAGGTATAGCGGCCATAGGCGCAGGTATAGGAATCGGTAAGATCGGTTCTTCCGCAATGGAAGGCATCGCACGCCAGCCTGAAATGGCCGGGAACATACGTACGAGCATGCTTATCATAGCGGCCCTCATCGAGGGTGTGGCTTTGTTTGCCGTGATAGTGTGTATGCTGGTTCTCCTTATGAAGTAGGCCATGTCTCTGCTTTTGCCGGATACCGGACTGCTGTTCTGGATGGTCATCATCTTCGCAATCGTATTTTTCATACTTGCGAAGTTCGGCTTCCCTGTCATCACGAAGATGCTTGACAAGCGCAGGGACTATATTGACAGTTCTCTGCGCCTTGCCCGGGAAGCCGACGAGAAGATGGGCCGCATGATGGAGGAACAGTCACGGATGATTGCACAGGCGCGGGAAGAGCAGAACCGGATACTCAAGGAAGCCGCGCAGGCAAGGGACAATATAGTCAGAAAAGCACAGGAGCAGGCTCAGGATGAAGCCCGGAAGATACTTGAAGAGGCGAGGGTGAAGATTGAGGCGGAAAAGGAAAGCGCCCTTAGGGAGATACGGAGCCAGACGGCCATGCTTTCTGTCAAGGTTGCGGAAAAAGTGCTCAGGCAGCAGTTATCCACAGACAAGGCGCAGATAGATCTTGTGTACAGGATGCTCGATGAGGTTACTGCGCCGTCTAAAGACAAGAATTGACGGTCATGAATGTAGGAATAATATCAGACAGATATGCGCATGCCCTGCTGAAGTATGTGACGGAGACCGGCAACGGGGAGCAGGTCTACCTCCAGGCGAAAATGCTTGAAAAGTGTTTCTCGTCTCTGGAAGACATGCGGCAGTTAATATATCACCCGAAAGCCACTTCCGACAGTTTCAAGATGAAGGTCATCGAGACTGCCCTGGGAGGAAAGGGCAAGGCTGCCGATGAACTCCTGCGCTTTGTCCGGCTTGTCATCAGGCACAAGCGCATCAAGTATCTGCATCTGATGCTCCTGATATTCATGGAACAATACATGCATGCCCATAACATCAGTACAGGGCGTCTTGTGATGGCTGTCCCGTCAGAGTCTTTGAAACGTAAACTGACGGATATCGTGCATGACGAGACAGGCGGGACTCTTGAACTGGAGACAAAGGTGGACCCGTCGATAATAGGAGGCTTTGTCTTTGATATGGAAGGCCGCCGTATAGACGCAAGTGTCGCCTCACAACTGAAGACGATACGCCGCCAATTCATTGAAAAGAACAGAAGAATAGTATAGTTTATGGCACAGAATATAAAACCAAGCGAAATATCGGATGTACTGTTGAGACAACTCAGGGACATCAGGACAGAACTGAAGTTCGAAGAGGTCGGTGAGGTGCTTCAGGTCAGCGACGGCGTTGTCAGGATTTTCGGCCTTGTCAATGCCGAGGCCGGAGAACTTCTTGAGTTCGAAAACGGTATCAGGGCTGTAGTGATGAACCTTGAGGAGGACAATGTCGGTGCAGTGCTTCTTGGCCCTACAGACCAGATAAAGGAAGGGATGACCGTAAAGAGGACAGGACACATAGCATCGATTGATGTCGGGGAGGGGATGCTCGGCAGGGTAGTCGATCCGCTTGGAGTGCCGCTTGACGGGCGCGGCCCGATCGAAGGGGAACTCACGGAGATGCCTCTGGACAGGAAGGCCCCCGGAGTTATTTTCCGTCAGCCAGTCACACAGCCTCTCCAGACCGGACTGAAGTGCATTGATGCCATGATCCCTATCGGACGCGGTCAGAGGGAACTCATAATCGGTGACAGGCAGACAGGGAAGACCGCCATAGCAATAGACACTATCATCAACCAGCGTGCAGGATATCTGGCCGGAGACCCGGTATATTGTATCTATGTGGCAGTCGGTCAGAAGGCGTCTACTGTGGCAAATATTGTGAATACTCTCAGGCAGAAAGGGGCCATGGACTATACTGTCGTGGTGGCCGCTACGGCTGCAGACCCTGCTGCCCTGCAGTATTATGCCCCGTTTGCCGGGGCTGCAATAGGGGAGTATTTCCGGGATACTGGCAGGCATGCACTTGTAGTCTATGATGACCTTTCCAAGCAGGCTGTGGCCTATCGCGAAGTCTCCCTGATTCTCCGCAGGCCTTCAGGGCGTGAAGCCTATCCGGGAGATATCTTCTATCTCCATTCCAGGCTGCTTGAAAGGGCTGCAAAAATTATCGGCCAGCAGGAAGTCGCTGAACAGATGAATGACCTTCCTGACAGCCTCAAGGGCAAGGTTAAATGCGGGGGCTCGCTCACGGCACTGCCTATAATAGAGACACAGGCGGGAGATGTGTCGGCCTACATCCCTACAAATGTCATCTCCATCACAGACGGGCAGATATTCCTTGAGACGGACCTTTTCAACCAGGGATTCCGTCCGGCAATCAATGTCGGCATATCCGTATCCCGCGTGGGTGGAAGCGCCCAGATAAAAAGCATGAAGAAAGTGGCCGGTACGCTGAAAATAGACCAGGCACAGTACCGTGAACTTGAGGCTTTCTCCAAGTTCAGCAGTGACATGGACCCTGTGACGGCAATGTCCCTTGACAAGGGAAGGAAAAACAATGAACTTCTTATCCAGCCGCAATACTCCCCGATGCCTGTGGGCGACCAGGTGGCCATACTCTATTGCGGCACACACGGTCTTATGAAGGATGTCCCCCTCGACAAGATACGCGATTTCCAGTCATCTTTCCTTGACAGGATGCATGGCTCGCATGAGAAGGATGTCCTTGAAAAACTGTCTTCCGGTATCATTGACGACACGGTGACAGGGATAATAGAAGAAGTAGCCGCCGAGGTCGCCGGGCAATATGCCAAGAAAGCCGCCCCGGCTGCAGCAAAAGAGTAAGAAGAGACATGGCATCTTTAAAGGAAATAAAAGGCAGGATCAATTCTGTCAACGGTACGCTGAAGATTACTTCAGCGATGAAGATGGTGGCTTCTTCCAAACTCCATAAGGTACAGGGCGTTATCGCCAATATGATACCTTATGAGCAGGAAATGCACCGTATCCTGTACCGGCTGTTGTCAGACAGTTCGGCCCCGTCATGCACCGAATATGTTTCCTCCCGTCCCGTAAAACGGGTGGCTGTTGTGGCCGTAGCGTCCAATACCGCCCTGTGCGGAGCGTTCAATGCCAATGCCATAAGACATTTCCGGGAGACTGTGGACGAATATTTTCAGGCAGGGCTTTCAAAAGAAGATATCGATGTATATGCCATCGGCAAAAAAATGTCGGATGCAGCGGAAAGGGACGGGTTCAATCTGAAGGGAGACTTCGGCAGGCTTGCCGACAGGCACGTGTATGCGGATGTCTCCGCCTTTGCTAAAATACTCATCGACAGTTGGCTCAACAGGGAAGTAGACAGGATCGAACTCGTATACAACCATTACAGTTCTTCCGCTTCACAGTCTCCTGTGAGGGAGACATATCTTCCTTTCAGAAATCCTTCGGATGAAGCACAGAGGAAAGACGGTGAAGAGGGACAGTCATATATGAACGACTATATCATCGAGCCTGATGCCGCGTCAGTACTCAAGGAACTCCTCCCTAAAGTGCTTGTCCTTAAGATATATACCATGCTTCTGGACGCAAATGCAGCCGAACATGCAGCCCGGACCATGGCCATGCAGGAGGCTACGGACAATGGCAACCAGTTGCTTCAGGATCTCACCCTCCAGTTCAACAAGCAGCGTCAGCAGTCCATCACCGACGAACTTCTTGACATTGTCAGCGGCTCGCTGGCATAGCAGGGAGTATTACATATTAACATAAAAGGGAATAAGTACAGGCTGATCGTCGTGGTAAAGTTCCGGATGGGATATGTTTTCATCAGATTTGTAGGAACACATGCCGAGTATGACAGGATAAATTGTGCTACTAAAGAGGTATTCGGTTGTCTCCTCCGCACTCGACATCGTCAAGTTTCTTGATTTTCTGCGCGGTAATAAAACACTTTTGGAAAAGCGAAATTTATTACAAAAAACGCCTTTTGAAAAGTGTTTTGTGGTTTTGCACATCGTGTCCTGCTTAAAAGTAATTTTTGATTCCGGTGCGATTGCACAATGTGAGCAGGCTTTCAGAAGGAAGGTGAAGTATCTGGCGGAGAGAGAGGCTCTCGAACCTACATATTCAAGAAATATCGTAAAATTGCAAATCATTAATAATCAAGCACTATTTGGAGTACATAGTAAATCTAAATCTTTCTGAATATCTTTTGCTATTCCAAATATTGGGTGTATATTTGGGTGTAGAATTTCAAACACACCCAATTATGAATATCAAACGAAACATCATTTTTGCATTGGAAAGCCGGAAGAAGAACGGTGTGCCAATCGTGGAGAACGTGCCTATCCGTATGCGTGTCATATACGCAAGTCAGCGCATTGAGTTTACAACGGGTTACCGCATTGATGTAGCCAAGTGGGATGCTGACAAGCAGCGAGTGAAGAACGGGTGTACCAACAAACTAAAGCAAAGTGCATCTGAAATCAATGCCGATCTGCTGAAATACTATACCGAAATTCAAAACGTGTTCAAGGAATTTGAGGTACAGGAAGCCATGCCCACTACCAAACAGCTAAAAGACGCATTCAACCTGCGGATGAAAGATACAAGTGAAGACCAGGAAGACGTAAAGATAAGTTTTTGGGAGGTATTCGATGAATTTGTAAAAGAATGCGGCAACCAGAATAACTGGACTGAATCCACATACGAAAAGTTTGCAGCCGTTAAAAATCACCTCAAGGAGTTCAAGGAAGATTTAACCTTTGAATATTTCAATGAATTCGGACTGAACGAATATGTCAATTTCCTGCGCGACAAAAAGGATATGAGGAACAGTACCATCGGTAAACAAATGGGATTCCTCAAATGGTTCCTGCGGTGGAGCTTCAAGAAAGACTATCACCAGAATATAGCATACGATACGTTCAAACCGAAATTGAAAACCACACCCAAGAAGGTAATCTTCCTGACATGGGAAGAGTTGAACAGACTAAAAGATTATCAGATACCCAAAGACAAACAGTATCTGGAACGTGTCCGGGATGTTTTCCTGTTCTGTTGCTTTACCAGTCTGCGTTATTCAGATGTTCGTAACCTAAAGAGAAGTGATGTCAAGTCCGACCATATAGA
>JADILX010000033.1 GCA_017695025.1 Candidatus Cryptobacteroides excrementavium | reverse complement strand
ACGCATCGTCGGCAGCGTCAGATGTGTATAAGAGACAGGGGTGATAAAAAACAGAAAAACTTTTTTAATGCCTGCATGATTTCGCCACATTTATTTTGACGGCCGTCCGGACGTGCCCAAATTTGCCGGAAAAACTCACGGGAATGAATACGGATTTACCACCACAGACTAATCTTGCCGGTATGGTATATACTGTAAGGAAAGAAGACAGCGGGAAACGGACACATTGTCTGGAATGCGGGAAAGTTATCCGGTATGGAAGGGGTGACAAGAAATTCTGCAGCACCGGATGCAAGAACAGATGGCATAACAGGAAGACCCGGGGAAGCCGGATGTTCAGGCTGCGTGTCATGCACGCCATCAACAAGAACTACGAAGTCCTCTCCTATCTTCTGGGGAAAGGGGTGACCGCCATTGAAACGGCGACCCTGGGGCAGATGGGGTTTGACTTTACGCATATCACCGGATACAGGAAGGTCAGGAAGTCAGTCGAAATGTGGTGCTATGACATAAGGATCATTGTCACGGAGACGACAGTCAAGTCGATAAGCAGAGTGGATATCGTCTTTGAGGATGACAGCGGGGAACCATCTCCCGGACGATAGCGGTATTTTTGTGCAATTTGAATATATTTGCAGCCGGAATCATATTGTCAGGATATATGGAGAACCCTTTGTTGAAAGAATCCCCGCTTAAATGGGGCGCGCCTCGGTTTGACATGATCCGCACGGAGGATTATCTGCCGGCATTCAAGGCCGGGATTGAGGAGGCGAAATCTGAAGTTGAAGCGATAATCTCAGACCCGGCCGAGCCCGATTTCCACAATACGGTGGAGGCCCTGGAGTACAGCGGGGCGGCCCTGGAGAGGGTGTCGTCTGTCTTTTTCAATCTCCTTGAGGCCGAGTCTGATGACATGATGCAGGCTGTCGCCGAGGAAGTCTCGCCGCTCCTTACAGGATATTCGATGTATGTGTCGTTGAATATGCCTCTGTTCGACAGGGTCAGGAAGGTTTATGAAAAGAAAGACAGTCTTGGCCTGGACAGGGACCAGATGATGCTGCTTGAAAATACGTACAAGTCTTTTGTCCGTAACGGGGCCCTCCTTGACAGGCAGGACAGGGAAACATACAGCAGATATGCAGAGGAAGTGTCTCTCCTGTCACTGTCCTTCGGCAATAATGTGCTGAAGTCCACGAACTCTTTCTTCCTGCATATTACCGGCACGAAAGACCTTGAGGGCCTTCCCGGATATCTCGTCGAGGCAGGAAGGGCGGCTGCGGAGGAAAAAGGCCTTGAAGGGTGGGTCTTCTCGCTTGACCATCCTGTATATTCCCCTTTCATGAAATTCTGCAGGAACAGGGAATTGAGGAAGAAGATGTACATGGCATACAATTCCAGAGGCATAGGAGGCGACACTGACAATACCGGAATAGTGCTGAAGATGGCCGGGCTCAGGAGAAAGATGGCATCAATGCTTGGATACAGGACCTATGCTGACTATGTCCTGGAGGAAAATATGGCCAGGACGACATCCGCTGTGGAGGATTTTCTTTCAGACCTTATGGCCAAGACTCTTCCATACGCAAGGGACGAGGTCTCCGGAATATCCCGCTACGCGTCTGAACACGGTTCCGGGGATGACACTCTGATGCCGTGGGATTTCCCGTTCTGGGCAGAACGCTGCAAGGAGGCTGAGTATTCGATAAATGAGGAACTGCTCAAGCCGTATTTCAGGCTGGAGGACTGCATAGATGCTGTATTCTTCCTTGCCGGACGCCTCTATGGCCTGAAATTCTCGGAAACAAGGGATGTGCCTGTGTACCATGAAGATGTGAAAGTATATGAAGTGACCGGTGATGACGGGGAGCACCTTGCTCTTCTGTACGCGGATTTCTTCCCCAGGAAAGGGAAGCGTGGAGGGGCGTGGATGACCGAGTTCAGAGGCCAGAGCATAAGGGACGGGGTCGAGTACAGGCCGCTGGTAAGCATCGTCACCAATTTCACAAAGCCCGCCGGGAATATGCCTTCCCTTTTGACCCATGACGAATTCACTACACTGCTTCATGAGTTCGGCCATGCCCTGCATGGGATCATGGCACAGGGCAGGTATCCGTCACTGACCGGTACTTCTGTGGCAAGGGATTTTGTCGAGCTCCCTTCCCAGATCATGGAGAACTGGGCGTACGAGCCCGGCTATCTTGAGACATTCGCCAGGGACTACAGGACAGGTGAGCCTATCCCTGGAGATCTTGTCAGGAGAATAGTACGTGCGAAAAATTATCTTGCCGGCTATTTCCAGGTACGCCAGCTCCAGTTCGGCATAGTGGACATGGCCTGGCATACGCTGGAGGCCCCGGTTGAGGGAAAGGATGCCGTCTCATTTGAAAAGGAAGTCCTCCGCCCGTACTCTGTCCTTCCTGATGTGCAGGGGACAGCGGTTTCTCCTGCATTCAACCATATTTTCTCAGGAGGATATTCCGCGGGATATTATTCATATAAGTGGGCCGAGGTGCTTGAGGCTGATGCGTTCTCCCTTTTCCGTGAAAAAGGGATATTCGACAAGGGAACGGCATTGTCCTTCAGAAAGGACATCCTCGAGAAGGGAGGCTCTGAAGACCCGGCTGTGCTGTACAGGAATTTCCGGGGGCATGACCCTGACCCTTCGGCTCTTATGGAGAAACTCGGCCTGTGCGGGGAAAGTAAAGACTGATTCGGCAGAGGGAAATGCAACGGATTTCATAGGCTCTGCATCTATGACGCTGGTGAAAATGACGGAAAAATGAAAATATCTTATTTGACTGCTTTTTTGTATGCCTGTATTTTATCCGGAAGCTGCAGCAAGGTCGATCTGGCGGGATTTACGGATGCTGTTTCTGTAAATGTCCCGGCGGCGTATTCGGCCATTGAAGTGGCTTCTGCCATTGAGGTGCAGTATCTTGAAGACTGTCTGGAACCCCAGCTTGAGACTGATGTAAATATCTTGCCTTATGTCAAGATACATGAAAAGCGCGGGATACTCAGGATTGAACTTGACGATGATGTCAGACTGGCGAACAGTGTATGGAATTCATTGAAAATCATACTTTATCTGCCGGCGAAACAGGAGCTTGAGTCAGTCTCCCTTTCAGGAGCGTCATCGTTCATATCCGATGTGACTCTTACCGGGGACAAGTTCACTCTTGACGTCTCCGGAGCTTCCAGGTTTACAGGCAGTGTCAGTGCGGAATCCTTGTCTGTGGACATCTCCGGAGGCGGTACAGTGGAGAGCGGGCAGCTTACATGCGGGCATCTGGAGCTTTCTGCATCCGGAGGATCTTCATTGAGGGCTTCCGGCAAGATTATCCTGTGCAATATGGATTTGTCAGGTGCCTCCTCCATAAAGGACATTTCCGGCTCCAGGACTTATTCCCTGGAGATGGAAAGCTGCCTTGGCGAGCTGTCCGGAGCAAGTTCCGCCTGCTTCAAAAGCGACGGGAGAATCGAATGTACCCTGAGCGGAGCAAGCAGGATATATTATACGGGCAGCGCCGACTGTTCTGATTCAGATGTACATGGCGACGGCTCGGAGATAATACATGAAAATTAATCCGCAGGTGTGCAACATTTGCATCGGTATCCCGGTCTGATATACAGGTTCTGTATCAGGCCGGATTTTTATTATTTTTGCATTTAAATGATTTGTGGTATGAAACATCTTTACATTCTTCCGCTGGCGATATCAGCCGTACTGTTGTCTTCATGTGTGCCTGGAGCCAGGATTTCACTTGCCGGCAAGCAGGCTGTACGCACATACACCGTCAGCACGTCTTATTCTTCTCTTGAGGTCTCCAATGCTGTGGATGTCGTGTATTCGGAACAGGCAGACGAAGCAGTTGTGACTGCGGATTCCGCTGTGATTCAGTATGTCACTGTCGAGGAGAAAGGGAAGTCCCTGAAAATCTATGTGTCCTGGAAAGAAAACGGGACCTTCAGATACGGGGATTCCGGTAATATCACTGTGACGGTTCCTGCAAGTGTTTCTCTTGAGCAGGTTTCTGTGAGAGGTGCTTCCTCTTTTACCAGCGATATTCCGCTCAAGGCAGACAGCTTCAGGGTAAAGGTCAGCGGGGCATCCAAGTTCAAGTCGGATATTGAAGTGGAGTCTGACTTGGATATAGAGCTCGGCGGTGCATCCAGGATAGCGTCCGCTGTATCTGCAGGTGTGCTTGATGTCAATGCCGGCGGTGCTTCCGACGCGTCTCTTGAGGGCAGCGCTGACGAATATCGTGTCTCTGTTTCAGGTGCTTCGTCTGTATCCTCTTCAAGGGCATATGTGTCTGCCGGTACATTCAGGTGCGACATTTCAGGTGCAAGCGACTGCCATGTGAAATGCAGCGGCAGGGCCGAAGGTGAAGTCTCCGGCGCGTCATCTGTCGTAGTGTACGGAGACGGGGCTGTGGACATCTCTTCTTCCGGAGCATCAAGTGTCCACCGCAGATAGGCTCCCTATTTCGGCGCGATCCTGTACAGGAACCCTGATATTACCGCAAACAGTATATTCGGCACCCACAGTGCTATTCCTGGCGGCAGGAAATCCGTATAGACAAACATCTCGCTGAATTTCAGGAAGAGTATATATGAGAAGCTCAGTGCGATTCCGATACCGATATTCCACCCGATTCCTCCTCTGCGCTTCTTCGAGGAAAGCGATACCCCCATTATCGTGAGGATGAATGCCGAGAACGGCAGCGCGAACCTGGTGTGCTTTTCTATCTGGGCCAGTTTTACATTGTCATCACCCCTCATCTTCTGGGTCTCGATCATCTGGTTGAGCTCCTTGTATGACAGGGTGGTGACTGTGTTTTTAGTGAGGTAGAAGTCGGTGACGGTCAGGTTTATGACCGTGTCCAGCCTCGCTCCTGTCCGTATCCTGTCCACCATGGCTCCGTCATAGTCCCGGATCGTGTATTTCTTGAGATTCCATCCGTTGAAGGTGCTGTCCCATACGGCTGTTTCTGCAGACAGCTTGGAAATGAGCTGGTTGTCCTTGATTTTCTCAAGAGTGAACTTGTAGGCGGTGTTGTTCCATCTGCTGAATGACTCCACATAGACGAATTCCCCCGGTGATATCTGGTAGTGGATATCCCTTCCTGTATTCTGGTACTTTGTATTCAGGTATTTGCTTTCGAACTCGTCCAGTATCTTGTTTGAGTTCGGGATTATGAACAGGTTGAGGGACAGTGAGAAGAGGGCGATGATGGCTGCTGAGAACATGTACGGCACCATCATCCTGTGGAAACTGATTCCGCATGAGAGTATGGCTATGATCTCCGAGTTGGCCGCCATCTTGGATGTGAAGAAAATTACCGTTATGAATACGAACAGCGGGCTGAACATGTTCATGAAGTACGGGATGAAGTTCAGATAGTAGTCGAATATGATGGCTTTCAGCGGTGCCTCATGAGAGACAAAGTCGTCGATTTTCTCGCTTATGTCGAATATGATGACTATGCCTATTATAAGGAGGAGCGCGATAAAGAATGTGAAGATGAATTTCTTCACTATATAAAGATCCAGTATTCTCGGTTTCAGATCCATTGTCGGATTCAGTTAAAACTTTTGTCTTTCTGTCTCAGAGCCTTGTCATGACTCTTTCCACTGTCTCGTCTTTCCACCTCTTGAAATCGCCTGCCTTGATGTGTATCCTGGCCTGGCGGACAAGCTCAAGATAGAATGCGAGGTTGTGCTCGCTTGCAATCTGCCCTGCAAAAATCTCTCCTGCCACGAACAGGTGCCTCAGGTATGCCTTGCTGTATCTCCTGTCCACGAACGATGTCCCTTCCGGATCGATGGGGGAGAAATCGTCCGCCCATTTCCTGTTCCTCATGTTCATGATGCCGTTCCATGTGAACAGCATGCCGTTGCGTCCGTTGCGTGTAGGCATCACACAGTCGAACATGTCCACTCCTCTGGCTATTCCTTCAAGTATGTTGGCCGGCGTACCCACTCCCATAAGATACCTCGGCCTGTCTTCCGGCAGGATGGGGCATACCACCTCCAGCATCTCGTACATCTTCTCCGTAGGCTCTCCTACAGCAAGTCCTCCTATGGCGTAACCCTCCCTGTCGAATCCAGCCGCATGCTCCACAGCCGCGCGCCTGAGATCAGGATAGACGCATCCCTGGATGATAGGGAAGAAAGCCTGGGGATATCCGTAGAGGGGCTCTGTACTGTCAAAACGCTTTATGCACCGCTCAAGCCATGACTGCGTGAGCTTCAGCGACTTGGCTGCGTATTCATAGGAAGCGTCACCCGGTGTGCACTCATCCAGGGCCATCACGATGTCGGCCCCAATTATCCTTTGGGTGTCGACATTGTTTTCAGGCGTGAACTTATGTCTGGAGCCGTCGATATGGGACGAGAAGGTGCACCCTTCCGGCGTGAGTTTCCTGATCGGGGACAGGGAGAACACCTGGAATCCTCCGCTGTCTGTGAGTATGGGCCTGTCCCATGAGATGAATTTGTGCAGGCCGCCGGCCGCACGCAGTATCTCAAGTCCGGGCCTCAGGTACAGATGGTATGTATTTCCCAGGATGATTTCTGCCTTTATGTCTTCTTCCAGATCCCTGTGGTAGATCCCTTTCACTGACCCGACTGTGCCTACCGGCATGAAAATCGGGGTCTCTATCTGCCCGTGGCCGGTGGTGATGACTCCGCATCGCGCACTTGACTGTGGATCTGTCGCGGTCTTGACGAACTTCATTATGATTCAATGTCTAAATTCAGGGCCCAAAGATAGTAAAAAGTGGATAAATACCCTTATCTTTGCATGCCAATAACATTTAAAAACGGTAATCAATGAAGAATAAATCTGTGCGCATCAGACTGGTCGTCATGAGCTTCCTTCAGTTTGCGGTCTGGGGCGCGTATCTTACTTCCATGGGCAACTACCTGGGCAAGGCAGGTCTCGCAGACCATATCGGATGGTTTTATTCGATGCAGGGTATAGTGTCTATCTTCATGCCTGCCCTCATAGGCATAATCGCAGACAAGTTCATACCGGCCCAGAAGGTCCTGAGCCTGTGCCACGGGGTCGCGGGACTGGCGATGCTTGCCGCCGGATATTACTGTATGAGTGCCGGGGACAGTGTGTCCTTCGGTGTGCTGTTCCCTCTTTACGGGCTCAGCGTCGCATTCTACATGCCTACTATAGCTCTTTCCAACTCAGTGGCTTACAGCATCCTTGAGAGCAACGGCTACGATACCGTGAAGGACTTTCCTCCTATCAGGGTCTTCGGGACAATAGGTTTCATATGCAGCATGCTGTTTGTCAATTTCATGAAGGACGGGTCCGGGGTGCAGTTCCAGTCCACGTACTTCCAGTTCATCACTTCGGGTGTGCTCGGGCTGATTCTTATGGCGTATGCGCTTACTCTGCAGAACTGTCCTGTCAAGGCCTCCAGAGAGCATAAGGGGCTTGCTGATGCGCTGGGACTTAAGGCATTCACCCTTTTCAAGGACAGGCAGATGGCGGTTTTCTTCATTTTCTCGATGCTGCTGGGTGTCGCTCTGCAGATTACCAACGGTTATGCCAACCCGTTCATAACGAGTTTCAAGGCCATGCCGGAATATGCCGGGACATTCGGTGCTGAAAACGCCAATGCCCTGATATCCATATCCCAGGTGTCAGAGACTCTCGGTATCTTGCTGATCCCTGTCTGCCTGAGGCGGCTGGGAATCAAGAAGGTGATGCTTATCGCAATGGTCGCGTGGTTTTTCCGCTTCGGCCTTTTCGGGGTCGGCAATCCGGGGCCTGGAGTGTGGATGTTCATCCTGTCGATGCTGGTGTACGGTGTTGCGTTCGACTTCTTCAACATTTCAGGTTCCCTGTATGTCAATGAGAGGACTACTGAGGACATCCGCTCCAGCGCACAGGGTCTGTTCATGCTGATGACAAACGGTGTCGGGGCTTCTATCGGGATGATCTGTGCACAGGCGGTAGTGAACCATTTCACATATCCTTCCCAGGTGGACGGCGTCTTCTATACAGTAGGCAACTGGAGTGCTGCCTGGTATATTTTTGCCGGCTATTCGCTGCTTGTGGCAGTCCTGTTCGCCATATTCTTCAGGGATCCGGCAAGACAGACGAAATGACATCCTGCCCCGGCCCATGCCGAGGCTCAGCGTTTTTTAATGAATTAAATTCATCGTATTCACGTTAAAATAACGTCAGTTCGACGAATTTATGTTTAATAATATTATATTAAAAATCAATATTTTATCATTTATGACCGGAATCCGTCACACTGACGTTAAGGATTTCTGGAAGAAATCCTGTCTGTCCACCCCCAGTCACCTGCGGTGACAGCCCCGGTGGGG